>NZ_JBJEEX010000047.1:0-11057 GCF_051873495.1 Floccifex sp. | reverse complement strand
CAGGGCTATGCCCGAAACTGAAAAACCACCAGCTAGGCTGGTGGATATTTATTTTGTTTGTTGTTTTGAAAATTGTAATTACAACTTATAAATGTTGTTATAAAATATAATAATAAGTACTACATTTATTTCACGACAAAGGATTGTCTATTTTGTGACATGTTAGAACCAATAATTGAATATTATACAGTCAATTTCAATAATCCTAAGATTTATTTTGTTGATGCGGATCAGTGTAAGGACTTGAATATATTTGTTAAAGCGGAAGAAGATTCTACGGATATTTCTGGATATACATTATCATCTGTCCCGTCATTATTGATAATAGAAAATAGTGAACTCAAAACATCTTTGTCTGGAGTAGATCCTATAAACAAAGAATTAAAAAAGAAGCTTTGGGAAGCTAATCTTTTAGGAGGTCAGACCAATGGATATAACATAATAAAATAGAATAAAGATAGTTAAGAAGGAGGAACAAATTTATGAAAAAATCGAAACGACTTATCAAAATCCAATGATTGAAACTAGAGAAGCAGATTGGCCTGATTATAATTATGGAAATTGGCAAGATGTAGCAAATAATCCTAAATTATATAGTCAAGTTTTACAATGCTTGGTAGAAGCAGGTGTAACAAATATTTATGACATTGTTTCAGTTTGCATGGTGACCAAATATTAACGGTTTATGGATGTAATTACATATAATTTAATATTTACACTTAAAGTAATTGCAATAGGTTTACTTGTTTATTCTTTGTTTATGTTAAATAAAAAAACATTGAAATTAAAACACGGTAGACTTATTTCTCAGGTATATTCAATTTTTTATGTGATATGTGTTACTTTTATTATGCATATGGATGAATTCATTAATGGAGAAGATATTCCTAAATATACAATCATTATTTTTATTATCTCAGTAATTAATTCCCTAATTTTATTTATATATTATAAAGTTAAAGAAAAAGACGTTAATGACAATCAATGAACAAACATCTATTTAAACGGTGTTTGTTCTTTTATTTTCTTTTTACTTTCATTTTACCTTTAGATGATTTTTCTTTTTACATGCGATTTCTATTATATTAGCGTGATCACGGATGGAAAGGATTTTAAAGAATATGAAGAAATTTTTAGCTGCAGGGACAGCTCTTACATTGTTTGCCTCTGTATTAACAGGATGTGGATCATCAAATGAAAGTGTTAGTGGATCCATTGCTTTAGCAGGAAGCACATCAATGAATAAATTATGTGATGCCTTATCAGAAAGTTTTATGGAAGAATATCCAGATATCAATGTACAAGTTGAATATACAGGATCAACAGCAGGTCTTGAAAGCTTAGCTGCTGGAAGTGTTGATATTGGAGATGCTTCTCGTGCATTAACAGATGATGAAAAAAATAATGGTTTAGTTGAAAATGTTGTAGCAGTTGATGGAATTGCCTTAATCACTGATACAGAAAACGAAGTAACAAACTTAACAACTGAACAATTAGCTGATATTTATACAGGTAAAATCACAAACTGGTCAGAAGTTGGTGGAAAAGATGAATCAATCGTTGTTATTGGACGTGAAAATGGTTCAGGTACAAGATCAGCTTTTGAAGAATTAGTTGATGTTGAAGAACAATGTGCCTATGCTCAAGAATTAGATTCTACTGGAGCTGTATTAGGAAAAGTTGCTGCAACTCCTGGTGCTATTGGTTATGTTTCATTAGATGTTGTTGATGATACTGTTTCAAAAATTGATTTAAATGGTGTTGAAGCAACAGAAGAAAATATTTTAGCTGGTGATTACTTATTATCTCGTCCATTTGTAATGGCTACAATGGGAGAAATTAGTGAACAAAGCGAAGCGGTTCAAACTTGGTTTGAATACATTAATTCTGATGCAGGTCAGGAAGTCATCTCTTCTTTAGGATTGATTCTTCCTGAAACAAAATGATTTCTTCTAAAGAACGAATAGCAAAAATAGTTGTCACGGGATGCGCTTCTGTGGCAATTTTCGCTATTTGTTCCATCACTGTTTATATGATATTAAAAGGAGTTCCCGCTTTATTTAAAGTAGGTCCTTTAGAGTTATTATTTGGTACGGTATGGAAACCAACGGGATCGAATCCATCCTATGGTATTTTATACATTATTTTATCTTCATTATTGGCAACAACTTGTGCTGTGGCAATTGGTGTTCCCATTGGATTAATGACAGCTATTTTCTTAACGGAAATTGCCAGTAAAAAATTAGCATCTATTGTTTCTCCAGCGGTTGAATTACTAGCTGCCATTCCTTCGGTTATTTATGGATTATTGGGAATGATGATATTAAATCCGGTGTTATTTAAACTAGAAAAAATAATATTTGCGAATTCAACGACTCATCAATTTACTGGGGGAGCCAATATGTTAGCGGCCATTATTGTATTAGCAATCATGATTTTACCAACGGTTATTAATATGAGTGCCAGTGCCATTCGTGCCGTTCCTAAGAGCTTAAAACAAGCCTCACTTGCCCTAGGAGCCACTAAGATGCAGACTATTTTTAAAGTCATCTTACCAGCTGCTAAATCAGGAATCGTTGCCAGTGTTGTATTGGGAATTGGACGTGCCATTGGAGAGGCTATGGCCATTAATATGGTTGCCGGTGGAGCAGTTAATATGCCACTTCCATTTAATTCGGTTCGCTTCTTAACTACCCAATTAGTTAGTGAAATGAGTTATTCTTCTGGTTTACATCGTGAAGTATTATTCACTGTTGGATTGGTTTTATATATCTTTATTATGATCATTAACTTCGTGTTATTGAAGATAAAGAAGAAAGGAGAACAACATGCATAAACAAGCCATTAAAGACAATCTTTTACTTGGAATTATATATGTATGTGCTTCTTTATCAGTTCTTTTACTTGCAGGTATTTTAATTTATGTGTGCGTAAAAGGAATAGGAGCCATTAATTGGTCTTTCTTAACTGAAGTTTCTTCGAGTTTAAAAGGAACAGTGGGAATTGCTGGAAACATCTTAAATACCGTTTATATCATTGTATTATCGATGTTATTTTCTCTTCCAGTAGGAATTGGAGCGGCAATTTATTTAAATGAATACGCAAAGCCAGGAAAATTAGTGAGTTCCATCGAATTTGCGATTGAAACTTTAGCTGGTATTCCTTCTATTATTTATGGTCTATTTGGAATGATGTTCTTTGGACAATCCCTTCGTATGGGATATTCCCTTTTAACAGGATCCCTTACTTTATCACTTATGATTTTGCCTTTGATTGTTCGAAATACTCAAGAATCATTAAAAACAGTGCCTGATAGTTATCGACAAGGTGCCATTGGTTTAGGAGCTGGAAAATGGTATATGATTCGTACCATTTTGATTCCATGTTCACTTCCAGGAATTATTACCGGAGTCATTCTATCAGTGGGACGTATTGTTGGTGAAAGTGCGGCCTTATTGTTTACAGCAGGATCAGCTAAGATTCTTCCTAAAACAGTTAAAGGATTCTTTGGCAAGATATTCCAATCAGGAGGAACAATGACCATTCAATTGTATTTATCGGCTACAGCGGATGGTGATTTCACAACAGCGTTTGGAATTGCGTTTGTATTAATAATTATTGTTTTCTTTATCAATATTTTGACAAAAGTATTGGCTAAGAAATTTGATAATACGAAGGAGTAAATATGGAAAATATTATCGAAGTGCGTGATTTAAATTTATTTTATGGCGAAAAACAAGCTCTAAAAAATATCAATATGGATATCAGAAAAAATTCCATTACAGCTTTAATTGGTCCTAGTGGATGTGGAAAATCAACTTTTCTTCGTACGTTAAATCGTATGAATGATTTAGTTGATGGAGTTAAAATTGAAGGATCTATTAAAATTGAAGGACAAGAAATCTATGATAAAAACTATGATACGATTTCACTTAGAAAGAAAGTCGGAATGGTTTTCCAACAACCGAATCCGTTTCCAATGAGTATTTATGACAACATTGCCTATGGTCCAAGAGTTCATGGAATCAAAGATAAAAAGACATTAGATAAAATTGTAGAAGATAGTTTACGTCAAGCTGCGATTTTTGATGAAGTCAAAGATAGTCTAAAGAAATCGGCTTTAGGATTATCGGGTGGACAACAACAGCGTATTTGTATTGCTCGTGCTTTAGCTGTGCATCCTGATATTTTATTAATGGATGAACCAACAAGTGCTCTAGATCCTATTTCAACATTAAAAATTGAAGAATTGATGGAACAATTAAAAAAGAATTACACAGTTGTTGTTGTAACGCATAATATGCAACAAGCAGCTCGTGTAAGCGATGATACAGCGTTTTTCCTTGTCGGGGATTTAGTTGAATTTGGTAGTACTAAACAAATTTTTTCTTATCCTAAGGATAAACGAACAGAAGATTATATAACAGGGAGATTTGGCTAATGCGATCAAAGTTTGATGAACAATTAAATGTATTACATGTAGATTTATTGGATATGGCATATTTGATTCAAAATGCGATTCAAAATGCGATGAAGTATTTCTTTGAAGCGGATATTGAAGGAGCTAAACAAATCATCAAAGACGATGAAAATGTGAATCATTATCAAAAGAAAATTGAAAATATTTGTTTCAACTTATTGATTCAACAACAACCCGTAGCACGTGATTTACGTACCATTACAGCGGCTTTAAAAATGGTAACGGATATGGAACGAATTGGAGACCATGCATCGGATATTTCAGAATTGGTCATTGATATGAAAGATTGTCCTATTTTATTTAATGAAAGAAAATTCAAGGAAATGTATTCAGATGTCGTAGCTATGTTGATTCAAAGTATTAATGCGTATGTCAACCGTAACATGGACTTGGCAAAAGAAGTAATTGATATGGATGATAATGTGGATCAATTGTTTGAATCCAATAAAGAGGATTTAATTCAGTTAATTCATAATAACCCTGAAAAAGGAAGAGCAGCCGTTGATTTATTGATGGTCAATAAATACTTAGAACGAATTGGAGATCATGTAACGAATATTGCGGAATGGGTTATTTATTCATTGGATAATGATCCTGAAAATAAAGAAGAATAGCGTGAGCTATTCTTTTCTGTAATAATAAAAGATTGTTGTATATCCAAATAGTATCATGATAGACAAAGGAATAATCCAATTTGTTGGATAGGAAAATGGAATCGATAAAATCAATCCAATGAGAAATCCAAGTAAAGAATTAATAAATAATTGTGTTTTTTGTTTCATAGTGATTCCTTCTTTCAATTTCAAATTAACTTAAATGTGTAAATTTGAAATGGAAGATAAGTAAATATTGAGTAAAAAATATTAAATTTTACATGTCCTTTACATAGAAGTTTACTTAGATTTTACATAAGCTCCATAATATGATAGCGAAAGGATATGTAAATTTATATGGATATATTTGGAATATTAACAATGGTAGGTGGACTTGCCCTTTTCTTATTTGGAATGAATGTAATGGGTGATGGTCTAACACAATTATCTGGGGGAAGATTAGAACAAATCTTAGAGAAATTAACCTCAAAACGTATTATGGCCGTTTTATTAGGAGCGGTTGTTACCGCAGTAATTCAATCATCAAGTGCAACAACGGTTATGGTTGTTGGGTTTGTGAACTCGGGAATTATGAAGTTGAACCAAGCGGTTGGAATTATTATGGGTGCCAATATTGGTACAACAGTTACAGCTTGGCTTTTATCGTTAACAGGAATTGAGGGTTCTAATTTTTTACTACAAATGTGTAAACCTAAGAATTTTTCTCCTATTTTAGCTTTAATTGGAATTGTTTTATATATGTCTAAGAAAAGCGACAATAAGAAAAATGTAGGAACAATTTTACTTGGATTTGCGACTTTAATGTTTGGTATGGAACAAATGAGTGGAGCTGTTGCTCCTTTAGCGGATAATCCAGCATTTACTAGTATCTTAACAATGTTTTCCAATCCGATTTTAGGAATCTTAGCAGGGGCATTACTTACAGCAGTCATTCAATCGTCTTCTGCTAGTGTGGGTATTTTACAAGCGCTATGTTCAACAGGAGCCATTCGCTATAATATTGCGATTCCTATTATTATGGGACAAAACATTGGGACATGTGTAACCGCAATTATTTCTTCTATTGGAGCTAATATTAATGCTCGTCGTACGGCTATGATTCACTTGTTCTTTAACATAATTGGTTCGGTTATTTTTATGGTGGTATTCTATGGATCTAACTTGATTTTCCATTATGCGTTCTTAGATACAATTGCTTCACCAGCCAGCATTGCCTTAATTCATAGTATCTTTAACATTGCCTGTGTATTAGTGATGCTTCCAATTAGTGATTGGCTAGTTAAATTAGCTACTTTAATTGTGCCAGATAAACAAGTCGAACAAAAAGAAGAAGATCGTGTTACAGTATTGGATCAACGTTTCTTAGATCAACCTGGATTTGCGGTTAAGTTATGTAAAGATGCCGTAGCACAAATGGCGCATTTGTCTCGTAAGGCATTTTTATTGGCAATTGATAATCTTAAAGATCCAAGTGATGAAAAACGTAAAAAGGTATATCAATTAGAAGAAAAAGTAGATTTATATGAGGATGAATTAAATACATATTTGGTTAAATTGTCTAGCCAGAATTTATCGAATGATGATAGTAAAGAATTGTCTTTCCTTCTTCATTGTGTAAATGATTTTGAACGTATTTCAGATCATTCTATTAATGTCGTTGATAGCAGTGATGAAATCATTAAAAATAAAATTAAGATGTCTGAAAAAGCTTTAGTTGACTTAGATATCTTTGCCTCATCGATTAAAGATATTTTAGATTTAACGATTGAAATTTTTGATGAAATGAATCCAGATCGTGCAAAAGAAATTCAACCATTAGAAGAGATTGTTGATAAATTAAGCGATGAAATGAAAAAACGTCATATTATGCGTTTACGCTCTGGTGAATGTTCACTTGAAGCAGGATTGGTATTGGAAGACTTAATTATCAGTTATGAAAGAGTAGGAGATCATTGTTCGAATGTTTCTAAGCATATGATGGCAATGGATGACTTGGTTTTAGATGCATCGTGGTTTAAAGATGAGTATAATAAAATCAAGGATACATATGTATTACCTTAGAAAAGAGGAAATATGACTTTAATATATATTGTGGAAGATGATGAAAGTATAAGTGAAATCGAGAGCATAGCGCTTAAGAATTGTAACTATGACGTAAAGACATTTGATAAGTCATCTTCTTTCTTTAAAAAACTAGAAGAAACAATGCCGGATCTAGTTTTATTAGATATTATGTTACCGGATGAAAATGGATATGAAGTTGTTAAGAAAATTCGTAAAAATCCAACAACACGTAAATTACCTATCATAATGGTTAGTGCAAAGTCCACGGAAATTGATATGGTACGTGGATTGGATGAAGGTGCAGATGATTATATTAAAAAGCCTTTTTCTATCATGGAACTTATTTCTAGAGTAAAAGCTTTGCTTCGAAGAACACAAGATAAAGATCCGGTGTTATTAAAAGTAAATGACATTACCTTGGATTATACGCGTCATATTGTATATGTAAAAGATGAGGTTGTAGAACTAACATATAAGGAATTTGAACTACTTCGTTATTTAATGATTAATGTCGAAGTAGTGTTATCGCGGGATGCGATTATGAGAGTGGTTTGGGATACTGATTTTGAAGGAGAAAGTCGTACCGTGGATATGCATATTAAAACGCTACGACAAAAATTAAAAGACAGTGGAAAGTGTATTAAGACAATTCGTAATGTGGGATATGTTCTTCAAAGAGTAAATAGCGATGAAACAGAAGATTAGTTCTAGATTATTTATCATTGCCTTTATTGCCATGTTGTCTACGGCTGTTGGGGTTATCTATGCTTGTTACAATTCATTTGAAAATCAAGTAAAAAATGATTTGCGTATTTATGCCCAGGTCATTGAAGATACGGATGTACTGCATTCATATTATGAAAATGATACATATGAGGATATTCCGAATTTATTTGAGAATATTCGAGAAGATAATCTTCGTATTACTTGGATTGATCAAGATGGAACGGTTTTATATGACAATGATGTGGATGTGAATAATCTTCAGAATCATTTAAATCGTCCCGAAATTCAAAGTGCCATTGAAACTGGACAAGGAGAATGTGTTCGTAAATCGGATTCTTTACAGATGAATACGTATTATTATGCGATTTTAATGGATGATGGTACGATTCTTCGTGTATCGATTATGGCTAAAACAATTACGAGTATTTTCTTATCGTTGGTTCCTTATATTCTTTTGATTTTATTGTTGATTTTATTTGTTTGTTTTTTCTTATCTCATTATTTAACGAAACAATTACTTGAGCCAATTAATCATATGGCTGAGAATTTAGATAATCCTATTGAAGAACCAGCCTATAAGGAATTAGTTCCTTTTGCGAATAAGATTCGTTCTCAACATGAAAATATTTTATTGGCAGCCAAGTCGCGTCAAGACTTTACCGCAAATGTGTCTCATGAATTAAAGACGCCTTTGACGGCTATTAGTGGATATGCGGAATTAATTGAAAATAATATGGTTCCTAAAGATCAGGAAGTATATTTTGCCAAACAAATTAGAGAAAACGCGAATCGTTTATTGGCTTTAATTAATGATATTATTAATTTATCAGAGTTGGATCATACCGAAAAACATAGTGATTTTGTGAGTGTTCATTTATTGGATGTGGCTAAAGAAGTTTGTCAGAGCGTTCAAATCAATGCCCAAAAGAAAAATATTGAATTAACTTGTACAGGATCTGATGAAGTTATTTTAGCAAATACAGAATTATTAAAAGAAATGATTACAAACTTAGTACAAAATGCGATTCAATATAATAATGAAGGCGGGTATGTACAAGTTCGTATTTATCATGAGGATGGCGTAGTTTTAAGTGTGAAAGACAATGGAATTGGAATTCCTAAAGATGTACAAGACCGTGTCTTTGAAAGATTTTATCGTGTGGATAAATCTAGATCTAGACAAACAGGAGGAACAGGACTTGGTTTGGCCATTGTCAAACATGTTGTGGAAATCCATGATGCTCATATTGAATTGATTAGTGATGTAGGTAAAGGGTGTCAAATTATAATTCGTTTCTAAGTCTTTCGTAAGAAAGGCTTTTTTTTAACGTTTAATGTAAAAAGTATGTAAAATAAAAGCTAGTAAAGTAAAAAATAATTGTAATTTGTGTAAGATAAAGTAAAATTAGTTTAAAGGCGTTTGCCTTAATTATTTAGGAGAGACAAAAAATGGTTACAATTATTGTTGAATTGATGGGAGGCCTTGGACTATTTCTTGCCGGAATGAACATGATGAGTCATGGTATTGAAAAAGTCGCAGGGAGTAAGCTTCGATCAATTCTAGAAGCATTCACAAAAAACCGGTTTTTAGGGTTACTTGTGGGTTTATTCTTCACGGCTGTCATTCAATCTTCTAGTGCAGCGACTTCCATGGCTGTCAGCTTTGTGAATTCGGGTTTAATGAACTTGTCACAAGCGAGCGGAATTATTTTAGGAGCCAACATTGGTACAACCGTTACCGCATTATTAGTTGCTTTTAAACTAAGTGCTGTAGCGCCTATCTTTGTTCTAGTGGGAGCCATCATGTGCAATTTCTTCAAAGAACCAATGGTTAAAAAATCAGGAGAAATTGTATTGGGATTTGGTATTTTATTTATGGGAATCAGTGCCATGTCATCGGCTATGGGCCAATTAAGAGACATGCAGTTTGTGATTGATTTCTTAGCTAATTTCACAAATCCGATTTTAGGTGTACTACTTGGATTGGTTATCACATCCGTTGTTCAATCATCTTCGGTAACAGTCAGCATTTTAGTTGTTATGGCTAGCCAAGGATTGGTTGACTTAAGAATTTGTATGTTTGTAATTTTAGGATGTAATATTGGTGCATGTACTTCCGCTTTATTAACCGCATTTAGTGGTGGTAAAAATGCGAAACGTACAGCTTTGATTCACTTGTTGTTCAACGTATTTGGAACAGTCTTAATGTTCGTATTGTTGTTGGTAGCTGGTGATTTCATTGAAAACATTATTATTGCCATTGCAGGTGGTGGAACAGATTCAGGTACTTTGGGAAGACAAATTGCGTATACACACTTCTTATTCAAAGTATTCCAAGTTATTGTTTTCTATCCATTTATGAACTGGATTATCAAATTGACATATGTCATTGTACCTGGAGAAGATGGAGTTCCAAAGGAATCCGAAAATCAATTTGTTTCACATTTTATCAGCGATACCCTTCCAGATCCTACGGTTGCGGTTTATGTTGCGGTTAAGGAAATGGAACGAATGGCTTACATGGCGTTTAATAACTTAAATTTAGCTGTGGATTGTTTGATTGATGTGGATGAAGATGGTGCAAATCAAGTATTTGAAACCGAAAAATATATTAATTATCTAAATACAGAAATTAATAATTACTTGATTAAAATCAACCAAAATGCCATTCCTTTAGGAGATGCCAATAAGATTGCGGCTTATTTCCATGTGAATGGTGACATAGAACGAATCGGAGACCATGCTCGTGACATTGCCGAAATGATTCCTACCTTTAAAGAAAGAAATCTTTCTTTCTCTAAACAAAGTATCGAGGAATTAAAAGAGATGATGGGTGCAGTCAATGTGACTTTGGAAGAATCTTTAAAGATGTTCGTCTCTGGGGATGAATCGTATATGGATTCCATCTTAAAGAATGAAGAAAAAATTGATCGTTATGAAAAAGTTCTACAAGATGCGCATATTGATCGATTGAAACATGGTGTATGTTCAGCTAGAGCGGGTGTTTATTTTGCGGATGTGATTTCTTCACTTGAACGAGTAGGAGACCATGCCACAAATATTGCCTTTGCGCTAAGAAAAACCGAAGCAGATGGACAAAAGGGAGATTGATTCTCCCTTCAGTTTGTTGACAAACCCCTCGTTTTATTTTATTCGAGGGGTTATATTTTGCC
>NZ_JBJEEX010000046.1:0-2226 GCF_051873495.1 Floccifex sp. | reverse complement strand
ACAAAATGATGATAAAGTAAAAGCCTATGTTAAACAAAAAATCCTATTTTATCTCTCGCGCCGTTGGTGGCATAGCTAACTCACTCTTCAGTATGGTCTTTATCTGGTGGTTGCAAATATCCACTAAAAGTTCCTTCATTGTGGGAATCGCTGAAGCTATTTTTTCCACTACAGCTGCCCTATCTATTTTTTATGGTCCAATTATCGACCGCTATTCATTTAAGAAAACTAGTTATTACTCAATGCTCGTGCAAACAGTTTTCTTATTTGCCACAACTGCTGCAGTTTATCAATTTAGCAAAAGCTATATTCTAGCGTTAATTTGCGCAGGTGTAGTCTCCATCTGTGATGAATTCTTTAATCCAGCGGATCGAGCAATTTTAAAGGAAACGGTAGCTGATGAGCAAGAGTTAAATAATCTAATCTCAAAAGTTAGCAGTATCGATCAGTTCGTAAACATTGCTGGAACAGTATTTTCAGGTCTTTTATTAACCTGGTTGATTTCCGCCAATGTAATGTTAATTTGTAGTTTGCTAAGTTTAATCAGTCTTGTATTTTTGTTCTATGCTTTAAAAGAAGTTAAAAACAGAGTACCACAAGAGGCAAAGCCCAAATACTATAATCAAATTTTTAGTGGCTATAAGTTTATCAAAAATAACCAATTTCTAAATCATTATTTTTGGTCTTCAATCCTGTACTCATTTGTAACGCCGGCAATGACAATCTTATTGCCACGAATCGCCCAAAGAAGCGGTAAAGCCAGCTTCTATAGTATGTTCTACATCTGCTTCATGCTTGGTTTTATCATCGGTGCAACTATTGCAGGTAAATTAACTGTACGAATAAAAACTATTGGTTTTACCTGGCTAAGTAGTGCTATTCCCTTAATTTTGATGATCTTCTTCAGTAATAGTTGGCTAATATTCATGGGACTGATTTTTCTATTTGGTTTGATGACAAGCATTCATAATATTTTAGCTGAGTCAATGATTCAAATTACCTCAAATGACGAAGTACTTGGACGTGTTTTAACCACTATTCGCACTAGTACCTCTATTGGTGGACCGATCAGTTCAATTGCAGCTGGTATTTTGCTTGATAATTCTGGCGAAACAGTTTTGATCTTGGCCTGCGGATTCATCATTCTTGTTAGTGGATTTAATATTTTCAGAGCAATTGGTAAAACAGCATAAAAAAACCACAGAGTCGATTTTTCAACTCTGTGGTTTTTAAATATCAAAGTGTTTTTACTTTAAGTTGTTGTAGTAGTCTGGGGCTACATCTTCGTACCAAGTAGTCTTAGCCTTGTCAGTATCAGCCATGATTGAAAGGTGTGAGAACCATGAATCCTTAGCTGCACCATGCCAGTGTCTAGTGTTTGGTGAAACAACGTAAACGTCACCTGGGGTCATCTTGTGAGCTGGCTTACCCTCTTCTTGTACCCAGCCTTCACCAGCAACACAAACTAAGATTTGTGGAACTGTGTGTTCATGCCACTTGTTAATACAGCCTGGTTCAAAGTTAACATTTGCAATGTTGCAGTTAGCTTTGGTTGCAAGTGGGTTTAAGTAACTTTTACCGGTGAAATACTTTGCGTATGCATCGTTTGATGTACCAAAACCAAATGGAGTATTCTTTACTTCTTCTTCATTCTTAGCCATATTATTATCCTTCTTTTCTTTATTGATTGCTTATCATTTATTTCAATTAATATTCTATTCTCAAAAGAAGGATTTGAGAAATATTTATAATTACTAGTTAGTTATAACTTTTGCTTATAGTAAATGTTATAATAAAGGTCCTTGGCAGGGGCACTAAAGTCGATTTAAATTAAATCGGCTTTTTTCTCACTCTTTTTATGAAAGCGCTTTTATTATAATGAATTCTATGTTAAAGTAAATGGTGTAAAGGATAATATGAATTGGAATAAACATTATGATGTTTATTCTCCAGATAAGGAGATGGCTTATTATGACAGCCACTATTGGAATTACTTTTTTAGCACTTGAACTAATTGGGGTCTTTGTTTTAACTGCAATTACTCCAGATTAGCTATCATTACAAATGCAACACTCCTAGAATAATTTTTGCACATTGTTTTAAAACCCTTAAATGTAACAAAAAACAACCAATGTCTGAATGACGACATTGGTTGTTTTTGTCTTATTCAATTTTAACCATGGATGTGAAACTTAACCAAAATATTTTCGATTCGACTACCCATAA
>NZ_JBJEEX010000045.1:0-11223 GCF_051873495.1 Floccifex sp. | reverse complement strand
GGATATAACTCTTTTCAAGTGACAAATCACTTAACTGTTATATCCTCTTTTTTTAGTGTTCACTTACTTCATGTAAACGGTCTGAATAAGCTGATTCATCAGCAACTTTCAAATCATTTTCATTAGCGTATTTTTTAATTAAAGCACTTGATTTAGTAATTGGTTGTAATGTTCCAGCACCGGCAACACAACCACCAGGACAAGCCATACCTTCTAATAAATATCCATTTAATCGACCAGCTTTAGCCATCATCAACATTGATTTACAGTTCTTCAATCCTTCTGCAGCTTGTACTTTTACATCTACTTCAGGGTGTTCTTTATTGATTAAGTCTTTAACGGCTTTGGCAACTCCACCACTAACCGCAAATCCACGAGCTGTGTTTGAACCTTCTGTTAATGGATCATTTCCTTCGATGTTTTCTAAATCGATGTGTTTTGCATTAAACATACCCATAACTTCTTCGAATGTTAATACGAAATCAATGTCAGAACGAATTGAGCGACGACTTGCTTCTAATTTTTTAGCAGCGCAAGGACCGATAAATACAACTTTTGCGTTTGGTTTTTCTTTCTTGATTAAACGACCAGTTAATACCATTGGTGTTAGAGCCATGGAAATGTATGGTGCAAAATCAGGGAAGTTTTTCTTAGCCATTACTGACCAAGCAGGACAACAACTTGTTGCCATAAATGGCTGTTGAGAAGGTACTTTTTCTAAGAAGTCTTCAGCTTCTTCGATAGTACATAAGTCAGCACCAATAGCTACTTCAACAACATCCGCAAATCCTAATTGTTTTAATGCGGATTTTACTTTTTCTGGTGTTACTTTTGGACCAAATTGTCCAACAAAAGCAGGAGCAATAGCGGCAATGACTTCGTGTCCTTCTTTCATAGCATAAATTGTTTGGAAGATTTGTCCTTTATCAACGATGGCACCAAATGGACAATTTACTAAACATTGACCACAGCTGACGCATTTATCATAATTGATAACAGCTTTACCATCTTCGTCACTACCAATCGCATCCATTCCACAACTTGCAGCACATGGACGTTCAATTTTTGTAATTGCGTTATATGGACAAGCATCCATGCATCGTCCACATTTGATACATTTATCTTGATCAACATAGCTTCTTCCATCTTTGATATGGATTGCATCTCTAGGACAAACTTCTGTACATTGATGAGATAAACATCCTTGACATGCATTTGTTACGAAAATTTTCTTTTCAGGACATGCATTACAAGCAAATTTAATAATATTTATAAGTGGATCGTCATAATATTTTTTAGCGATTGTACTTTCTTCAATTCCATCTGAAATTTTACCATATTCGCTACATTCGCGAACAGGTAAACCCATTCCTAATCTTAATCTTTCACCAATAATAGCTCTTTCTAGGAAAATACTATTACGATAAGTTGCTTTTGTTCCAGGAAGAATTTCATAAGGAATTTCTTCAATTCTTCTCGCATAATCTGTATCATCTGAATAAGCCATTTCTGCAATTGCAGTGAAAATTTTACGGCGAATATCAGTAACAGAATTATATACTCCTCTTGGCATACTTTTTTCTCCTTTATTTTTAACACACACAATTATACAGAGTTTTAATGTTTTTTTAAAGCTATTTTGGTAAAAATTTCACAAATTTAAATTGATTTGTTGTATACTTAAAATATGGAAGAAATAATAATTCAAAAGAATGATGCCAATCAAAGATTAGATAAATACTTGATGAAAACATTTCCTAATTTATCAAAGTCTATGATGTATAAGGCTATCCGTAATAAAAAGATAAAAGTAAATCGTAAAAGAGCAGAATTTAATCAAATTTTAAATGAAGAAGATCATCTTCTTTTATTTTTGCCACCAGATGTTTTAGTCAAAAAAGAACGAGCAATTTTGGAACAAAAAGAATTAGATGTTGTTTATGAGGATAAAAACTATATTGTTGTCAATAAAGAATATGGTCTACTTTCGCAAAGTGATTCAAATGAAAATCAAGATTGTCTAGTTAATCGAATTCAAAGCTATTTATATCACAATCATGAATATGATCCTGAAAAAGAAAATAGCTTTGCACCAGCAATCTGTAATCGCCTTGATAGAAATACAACTGGATTAGTCATTGCCGCTAAAAATGCGCAAGCACTTAGAAAGATGAATGAAGATATTGCGAGTCATCGTGTGCATAAATACTATAGAGCTTGGTGTGATGGAATTATCCAAAAAGATGGAATGATTACTTGTTACATAAAAAAAGAAAACACAAAAGCTTTAGTATCTAAAACGGAAAAAGAAGGATATAAACAAGCCATCTTGAAATATAAAGTCATTGATCATCGTGAACACGAAACAAAAGTGGACATTGAATTATGTACGGGACGTTTTCATCAAATTCGTGCTTCTTTTTCATATATTGGACATCCATTAATAGGAGATGTAAAATATGGATATAGAGGTAATAAAAAACAAATAAGCTTACAAGCGTATAAGTTAAAATTTGATAATGATTTGCCAGATATAATGATTAAATAAGAATTGATTTTTATACTTAAAGTATGAAAATCTTTTTTTTATATCATCAAAAAACACATCACTATTTCATTATTGATATTTTGGCAATCTTGTTATCAATTTATTTACCTATACCTATTTATGTTTCTCTTTTTTTATATTGTTTAGCAATTCAAGATGGATATACGCTTTATATTTCTAAAAGATGGATTATTCCATCTTTACTTTTACTTACTTTCTTTGATTCTTATTCGCTATTTACAGGATTATTTTTAGGAAGTGTTTCCTATGTGATGTATCGTAAGAAATGGATGGGAAGTGCGGATGTTTTGTATATGGCGTATTTTGGTTTTCTTGTTGGCTTTGAAAGAATGATGGTTGCTTTATTAATTGCTGTTATAACGGGTTTAGTCATTTATATAAAAAAACAAGATAAAATGATTCCATTTTTATCTTGTTTGTCTTTTGGAATATTGATTTCTTTATGTAAAGGATACACTATTTTTTATTATTTATTGAATCTATCATCCAAGGGAATTTCAATATTCACAAGCTGATTATATAAAGGATGATTGAATGCCATATGGTAGTTTTCTAGGAGCATACCTCTATGATCAATTATTGTTCCATAGATAGGATCGTTAATAATAGGAAAGCCACTTGAGCTTAAATGAACACGAATCTGATGTTTACGTCCTGTTTCAATATTAACTTTACACAAGGTGGTATTGTTTTGCCTTTTTAATACTTTTACATGTGAAATGCTTTTTTTGCCGTTTTTGGAAATAATCATGGCTTTGGCATTGTGACGATTTCGACCAATGGGCATATCGATTGTTTTAATGTTCCAAGGAATTCTTCCTTGTACAAGGGCATAATATTCTTTTATACATTCGTGTTGAGCAATCAAGGAATCAAACATACCTTGAAAAAAGGGCAATTTCGAAAATAAAACAATTCCAGAACATTCAGTATCAATACGATGAATTGCTTGGCATGAATGAGGATGACCTTCATTATATAAGTAACAGTTTACACGATTTTGAAGGTTATCTTGATGATTTCCATCATCATGTACTAATAAAAATGGTGGTTTATAAGCGGCAATTAAGCATTCATCCTCGTATAATATAGATACAGGTTTATCTATTAAATTTTCAATAGTTTCAATTGGAAATTCAATGGTACAAGTAGTGTTTTTCTTATAAAAAGAAGTATCCGGTTTTATGATATAATCTGAAAAACGTTTTGTTGAGAAATTAAAATAATGAAGTAATGCTTCTTTACTGGTATCTTGCTTGATTTTAAAACGAAAAGCATAGGCATTGAGTTCTAAGTATTCAATCATAATTTTATTATATATTAAAAAAATGATATAATAAAACTATTGAGGAGAAAAATATGATAAAAAATACGGTTACATTAGTCGCAACAGATTTGGATGGAACACTTTTAAATGCTAAAAAAGAAGTATCGGAAGAAAATAAACAAGCAATCCGTGATTTAAAAAAGAATGGTATTTTCTTTGGAATTGCGAGTGGTAGACCTGTTGAGACAATCTTAAAAACAATTGAAGACTGGGGATTGAATAAAGACATTGGTTTTGTGATGGGAATGAATGGTGGAGCCATTTATGATTATCGCCAACAAATTAAAGAAGATTTTTATTTAATGGATGGAAAAGATGCAATAGATATCATGGACTTTTTTCAAGGATATGATGTTATTTTTTGGGTCTTAATTGGGGATAAACGTTATGTAAATATATCAACACCACAAACAAGAGAACACGCAAAGTTGTATCGAGAAAACGAAATTGAATGTGATTTATATGACTTTGTGAAAGATAAAAAAATTAATAAACTAATTTTACATTTTGATCCTAGTTATCAAAAGATAGTTGAGAACCGTGCTAGTGAATATAAAAATCCAAACTGTACTGGATTTTTTACAGCTAATAACTTGTTTGAATTTGTAGATCCTCATATTAATAAAGGATTTGGTATTGAAAAGTTATGTGAACACTTTGGTACAAGTAAAGAACATGTTGTTAGTTTTGGAGATGATTTAAATGATTGTGAAATGTTGATGGCTTCTGGCTGTGGAGTCGCAATGAAAAATGCTAGAAATCGTTTAAAAGCTGTTGCGAATTATGTTTCTGAATATACAAATGAAGAAAATGCGATTGCGCATTTTGTGTATGATTATATTTTAAAGGAGGAAGAGCATGTCTAAGTGGGATGATATATACTGTAATTTATGTGAAAATATTTTGAATAATGGGATGGAAGTAGAAAATCGTACAGGAATTAATACGATTAAAATTCCTAGTGCACATTTTCAATTGGATGTAGGAAAAGAATTTCCTATTCTTACAACAAAACAATTATTTATTCGCCAAGCTGTATTAGAAATGCTTTGGATTTATCAAGCACAAAGTAATGATGTACGTTGGTTACAAGAACGTAATGTCCATATTTGGGATAAATGGGAAATCAATGAACAAGGTGACTGGTTAGATGATAAAACGGGAAAGGTTTTAAAACATTTTGATCCAAGTTTTGCTCATACAATTGGTACCGCCTATGGTTACATTGTAAAAGAATTTCATCTAATTGATAAATTAATTGATTCTTTGAAAAATGATGTCAATGATCGTCGTCGTGTTGTTTCACTTTGGCAAGATCAATACTTAGATACAGCCGTTTTACCAAGTTGTGTATGGTCGAGTGAATGGGATGTAACAGATGGTACTCTTAATGTATGGGTTCACCAAAGAAGTTGCGATACGGCTTTGGGACTTCCGTTCAACGTAACGCAATACGCAGTTTTAATGAAGATGATTGCTCAAGTCACAAATTTAAAGGTGGGAACATTGGATTGGTCAATTAAAGATGCCCATATTTATGTCAATCAAGTAGAGGGAATTAAAGAACAACTTCATCGTTATCATACTATGGAACCATTGGAAGCACCGGAATTATGGTTAAATCCAAATATTAAAGATTTCTATGATTTTGATAGTTCAAAGGAATGTAAAGATTGTAAATTGATTAATTATAAACATATGGGAAAAATCACTTTTCCATTAGCACAATAGGAGGATTCAATGGAATTGATACAAATTGCCGCAATTGGTAAAAATAATGAATTAGGAAAGAATAATCAATTAATTTGGGATTTAAAAGAGGATATGAAATTTTTTAGAGAACAAACTAAAAATCATATCATTGTTATGGGAAGAAAAACATTTGAATCTCTTCCAAGACTTCTTCCTAAGCGACATCATATTGTGATTAGTCATCAAAACTTGAATTTGCCTGATGAAGTTGAATTGTTTCATTCGGTTGAAGATTTTTTAAAAGCTTATCAAGATTCAGATGAGAGTATTTATGTGATTGGGGGAGCACAAATTTATAGACAATTTTTACCTTATTCACATAAATTGGTTTTAACAGAAATTGATTGTGAATATGATGCGGATGTGTTTTATCCACAATTTGATCATAGCCAATATAATCGTAAAGTTTTAACGAATATCGAAGAAAATGGTGTTCATTATCAACATATCGAATACACAAAAAAGGAGAATGCGTAATAATCGTATTCTCCTAAATTTATCTAATTTTTCTAACAATTACAAATACTAAAAAGGCAAAGACAATCGAAAAGAAAAAAGGAAACCAAGCTTGTGCCATAGGAAGACCGGAAACATTCATTCCATAAAAACCGAAAACCATATTTGGAACTTCCATTGATATTGTGATAATAGTTAAATCTTTCATAGAAAAGTTTAAGTTATTAGCAATAATATTTGAAAAAGTATCCATCGTTCCATTCAAGACATCTTTATAAATATGACTCATTTCATTTGCCTGGTCAATTTCAATTAAAACATCATCCAACAAATCATAGTCATCTTCAGTCAGTTTAAATTGTCGACAACGTTTTAGTTTTTTTAATGTGACTTCATCTGATTTTAAAGAAGTAGAAAAATAAATTAATGATTTTTCTAAAGCTAACATGGATAATAATTCTTCGTTTCGCATGCTCTGTCTTAATTGAGATGAAAGCTCCGTAGAATAATGATCAATTTGTTGTAAGTAAATTAAGTATTTTTGCGAGATTCGAAGCATAAAATGAAGAAAAAATTGAATCTTATTTTGCGTTTGAATGCCACGGCATTTTCCGTTAATGATTTCATTGATTTCGGTGTTTTCCGATAAACTAATAGTAACAATGTAATCATTACAAATCACAATTCCTAAAGGATATGTATTATATGTAGCTGTTTCGTCTCGCACTAA
This sequence comes from Floccifex sp., assembly GCF_051873495.1. Taxonomy (NCBI): domain Bacteria; kingdom Bacillati; phylum Bacillota; class Erysipelotrichia; order Erysipelotrichales; family Erysipelotrichaceae; genus Floccifex; species Floccifex sp. The sequence continues at coordinate 4,389 of NZ_JBJEEX010000045.1, read as the reverse complement.
ATGAGGACAGTCTATGATGAACAGCGTTTGATTAACATCGTCGTCATAATCCATATGGGCATTTTCTGAACGGTCTAAAGAAGACTTAACAAATTCTTCAAGAATGCCTAATTCTCGAATTAAAAATAACTTTTCTTTACGATTTGGATCGACAACATTAATCCAACATCCTTCTTGATAAGAATCAATTTTTTCGACAAATCGTTTCGTTGTTTTATAGTATTCAATCATGTGATAATTATATCATCTGCTTTGAAGTGTAGACAAATCAAATTGTTTTTATTTCATATTTGCGATAAATAGTAATTTTTTCTCTTTGAGTAAAAATGATTTAAATGACTGTAGCTCATCATAGCTGATAAAATCATATTCTGCTTTTGAAAGTATAATTGAAGCTTGTTGTAAGATATTTCTTAATTCCATCCAATGTTCACTAGAAAGAACATTTGTTAATTGATAAATGTTATCTTCATTCATCAGTGGTTGTAAATAAGAGAAAAGAGAAGTTGTCTGAGAATTTATTTGAAAATTAAGTTCTTGTTCATAAATTGGGTGAATAAATTTACGAAGCAAAATAAGAACAGCTTTACAATAATATAAAATACATCCACTGAAATCACTATCTAGATTATCTTCATAATACATTTCAATATCACTTGCTTGTTCTAATTGATCTAAAATAGGAAGAGAATCATAGTCTTCAGAGGAAATGTGAAGATATTCATAAAAATCAATTTCTTCTGTTTGGTCTGGTTCAGCTGTATTTCCATTCTTCATTTGATTCATGACATTATCAGCCATATCATTTAATTTTTCTTTTTCTTCATCACTTAAATTATCCATCATTTGTTTAATTCGTGAAAAATCTATATCACTAAATTTCATATTAGCCTCCTAATTTTATGCTATAATTTTAAAACGAAGAAAGAAGAGTGTAAAGAAATATGATTGGTACTATTGTTAATACATGCACAATATTAATTGGAAGTTTAGTAGGAAGTTTATTAAAAAAAGGAATTAAAGATAAATATAAAGATGCTTTATTTTTAGCTATGGGATTAGCCGCTACAGGTCTTGGGATGAATTCTGTGGTTCATAATATGCCGAATAGTAAATATCCAGTTTTATTTATTGTTTCATTAGCTTTAGGAAGCTTGATTGGAACTATTTTGGATTTAGATGGTAAATTTCATCGTCTTGTTGATAAGTTTTCATCCAAAGGAAAACTTGCACAAGGACTTTCAACGGGTATTTTATTATTTTGCATTGGAACACTATCTATTTTAGGACCTATTAATGCAGCATTGTATCAAAACTATACATTTTTACTTACGAATGCCACTTTAGATTTAGTTACTAGTTGTGTTTTGGCATCTGCCTATGGAGTTGGTATGTGTATTTGTGCTGGAGTTTTATTCTGTTGGCAAGGATTAATTTATGTTTTGGCAACCATTTTAGGAAACTTTATGAGTCAAGCATTGATGTGTGAAATATCAATTGTAGGTGGGTTCTTGATTTTATGCTCAGGCTTATCTATTTTGGAAATCAAAGATATAAAAACGATGAATTTATTACCTTGTTTATTGGTACCCATAGTATTTTTTATAATTTTAGCACTTTAGTGTTGACAGTGCTAAAAAGTGTATTATAATACAATTAGCACATGAAGTAGTAGAGTGCTAAGGAGGTGTTCTTATGAACTTTGAACAAATGTCAGAAAAACTTCAACAAATTATTATGAACGCGATTAATCAAGCTAAATCTTATCAACATACAAGTGTTGATACCATTGATTTGTTGGAAGCTATTTTCAAAGATGATGTACTAGATGGTTTATTCACAAAAGTTCATGTAGACAAACAAAAAGCTTTGAGCATCATTTATGATGAAAACAAACGAATTGCGACGGGAAATGTACAAAATTTAAATTTCTCAAATGAAGTTATAAAATCATTTGATGCTGCTGAAAAATGGGCTAGTGAACACGAAGAAACTTATTTAAGTGTTGCAACACTTTGGTTAAGTTTAATGTTTAATAAATCTTATATTTCTAAAAAATTAGTCAAAGAATTCAACTTGAATGAACAAGAATGTCGACAAGCAGAATTAGAGAGACGAAATGGTAAAAAATATGATTCTCCTACCTCAGAAGAAAATATTGAAGCATTGAAAAAATATGGACGTGATTTAGTTCAAGATGTTAAAGATGGTAAAATCGATCCTATTATTGGACGTGACGACGAAATCCGTCGTGTTATGCAAATTTTATCTCGTAAAACAAAGAATAACCCTGTTTTAATTGGTGAACCAGGAGTTGGTAAAACGGCTGTTGTGGAAGGAATTGCCTGGCGTATTATGAAGGGCGATGTTCCTGAATCTTTGAAAAATAAACAATTAATTGAATTGGATATGGGTTCTTTAATTGCCGGGGCCAAATATCGTGGTGAATTTGAAGAACGATTAAAAGCTATTTTGGATGAAGTTAAAAAATCAAATGGACAAATTATCTTGTTTATCGATGAAATTCATAACTTAGTTGGGGCTGGAAAAACAGAAGGATCAATGGATGCTGCCAACTTATTGAAACCTATGTTAGCACGTGGTGAACTTCATTGTATTGGTGCCACTACTTTCAATGAATATCGTCAATACATTGAAAAAGATGCAGCCTTAGAAAGACGATTCCAAAAAGTTCAAGTTCAAGAACCTAGCGTTGAAGATACAATTAGTATTTTACGTGGATTGAAATCTCGTTTTGAATCTTATCATGGAGTTCGAATTTTAGATGAAGCTTTGATTGCAGCAGCAACGTTATCAGATCGATATATTACAGATCGTTTCTTGCCAGATAAAGCAATTGACTTAGTCGATGAAGCTTGTGCAACTTTGAAAGTAGAAATGGAAAGTATGCCACAAGAATTAGATGAACTTCAAAGACGTATTTTACAATTACAAATTGAAAAGACTTCTTTACAAAAAGAAGAAGATAAAAAAGCAATTGATCGAAGAAATGAAATTGAAGCTGAATTAGCGCAATTACAATCACAACGAGATGAAATGCATTCACGTTGGGAAGATGAAAAAGAAGAATTAGCTCGTGCACAAAGTGATAAACAAGAACTTGAAAAAGCTCGTTTAGATTTGGAACAAGCACAAAATGAAATGCGTTATGAAGATGCGGCTCGTTTACAATATGGAACAATTCCTGAGTTAGAAAAACGTATTGCACAGCATAAAGAACATAAAGAAGATGCATTGATTCAAGAAACAGTTGATGAAGAAAGCATTGCCAAAATTGTTTCAAGATGGACGGGAGTTGAAGTTTCAAGATTGGTTGAAGGTCAAAGAGATAAACTTCTTCGCTTGAAAGATGAATTAGGTAAACGTGTAATTGGTCAAGATCATGCGCTTGAATTAGTTACGGATGCGATTATTCGTTCGAAAGCACAAATTCAAGATGAAAATCGTCCAATTGGTGCCTTCATGTTCTTAGGACCAACAGGTGTTGGTAAAACAGAGGTTGCGAAGGCTTTAGCTGAACAATTGTTTGATGATGAAAGACATATTATTCGTATTGACATGTCTGAATATATGGAAAAACACAGTGTTTCTCGTTTGATTGGTGCTCCTCCTGGATATGTTGGATACGATGAAGGTGGACAATTAACAGAGGCAGTACGTCGAAATCCATATAGTATTGTTTTGTTTGATGAAATTGAAAAAGCACATCCAGATGTATTCAATATCTTACTTCAAATCTTAGATGATGGTCGTATTACAGATTCTAAAGGGGTCACAGTAGACTTTAAAAATACGATTATTATCTTAACAAGTAATTTGGGTTCACAATATGCGTTTGAACCAGGTGATCACTATAATGATTATATGAATGAAGTTAAGAAATTCTTTAAACCAGAATTTATAAATCGTATTGATGAAATCATTGTGTTTAATGCATTGGATCAATCAGCATTCGCAAAAATTGCTCAAAAATTCATTAACTTATTGGCAAAACGATTAGAAAATCGTGAGGTTCACTTAGAAGTAAGTCAACGTGCTTTAGATGAAATTGCTAATCAAGGGGTAGATCCAGTATATGGAGCTCGTCCTATGAAGCGTTTTATTCAAAAGTATATTGAAACGCCAATTGCACATAAGATTATTGAAAAAGGATATGTCAAAGATGAAACAATCTATGTAGATTACGATAATGATTTCACTTTTGATTGGAAAAAAGATGAATAATCATTCTTAGAGAAGATGTAAGTCTTCTCTTTTTTATTTCTCATTTTAAAGTTGAAAAAAAGGGAATATGTGGTATATTAACACCGGACTTGAAAGCTAACTATATAAAAATCAATAGAATTTATGAAAAAGTTTGAAAATATA
>NZ_JBJEEX010000044.1:0-11307 GCF_051873495.1 Floccifex sp. | reverse complement strand
TGAATTGTGGAAAGCCTAAGCCAGAGACAAAAGGATGGACTTGTCCAAATTGTCATACTTTGAATTTAGGTAAGTTCTGCATGGAATGTGGAACTAAAAAACCACAAGGAGCATTACAATATCGTTGTGATAAATGTGGATGGACACCAGCTGATCCTACGAATCCACCTAAATTTTGTCCAGAGTGTGGAGATTCTTTTGGTGATGAGGACATTGTTAAATGAAAGAACAATTATTAAAAATTAGTTTATTATTGCTAGGAATTGGATTGGCTTTATATATCGTTCCTATGATTTTGTCGATACAATCAAGTCTTCCTTATACATTAGCGGGTATAAGTATGATTGCTTCGGTCGTAATTCTTTATATTCGCTCACAAACAAAAGAATAAAGCAGCTAAGAAATGAATCTTAACTGCTTTTTTATTATTCTAGAATAGCTCCTTTGTCAGCGCCTTGAACTAGTTTTTGATAACGAGATAACCATCCAGTTTTAAATTTAGGTTCAAATGGTGGTTGAACTTTACGTCTTTGTTCAAATTCTTCATCGCTTACATCGGCATGAATTGAGTAATTGGCAATATCGATTGTGATTAAATCACCTTCTTGAATTAAACCAATGTTTCCACCAGCAGCAGCTTCAGGAGAAACATGTCCGATTGAAGCTCCACGGCTTGCTCCTGAGAAACGTCCATCTGTAATTAAAGCAACGGATTTATCAAGTTTCATACCAGCTAATGCAGATGTAGGATTTAACATTTCACGCATTCCAGGACCACCTTTAGGTCCTTCATATGTGATAACAACAACATCTCCTGGTTTGATTCCACCGGCATAAATACAAGCGATGGCATCTTCTTCACTTGTGAATACACGTGCTGGACCTGTGTGTTTCATCATGCTTGGATCAACGGCGCTACGCTTAACAACGCATCCGTTTTGAGCGATGTTACCAAATAAAATGGCGATTCCTCCATTAGGTGAATAAGGGTTTTCAACAGGACGAATTGTATTTGGATCTTTATTGTAGGCATGTTCGATATTTTCTTTAACTGTTTTACCATTGGCTGTAATTAAAGAAGTATCAATTAATCCTAATTTATCTAATTCATGATAAACAGCTTGTAAACCACCTGCAGCATTTAAATCATGCATATGAGTTGGACCAGCAGGGGCTAAGTGACATAAGTTTGGCGTCTTTTCTGAGAATTCATTAAATGTATTTAAATCTAATGGACAACCAGCTTCATTTGAAATAGCTAACAAGTGTAATACTGAGTTAGAAGAACATCCTAATGCCATATCACAAGTTAAGGCATTGCGGATTGATTTTTCGTTGATGATATCTTTAATGCGAATATCTTTTTCAACTAAATTCATAATAGCCATACCAGCGTGTTTAGCTAATTGTAAACGATTCGCATGCACTGCAGGGATTGTTCCATTTCCTGGAAGAGCAATTCCTAATGCTTCGCATAAACAGTTCATAGAGTTAGCTGTATACATTCCTGAACAACTTCCACATCCTGGACAAGTTTGTTCTTCATATTCTTTTAATTTTTCATCATCAATTAAATTTGCTTTACGAGCACCAACGGCTTCAAACATTTTTGATAAAGATGTATCGACTCCATCAACGCATCCAGACATCATAGGGCCACCTGAACAAACAACTGTTGGTAGATTTAATCTTAGAGCACCCATTACCATACCTGGAACAATTTTATCGCAGTTTGGAATTAATACCAATCCATCAAAGGCATGGGCTTGTGCCATAGTTTCTACAGAATCTGCAATTAGTTCACGAGAAGGTAAAGAATATTTCATTCCTACATGTCCCATAGCAATTCCATCGCAAACACCAATGCTTGGAACCATGATTGGTGTTCCACCAGCCATACGAACACCAGCTTTTACGGCTTCTTCGATTTTGTCTAAGTGAAAATGACCAGGAACGATGTCACTGTGTGCACTTACAACTCCGATAAGTGGTCGTTCCAATTCTTCTTTTGTGTAACCCATTGCATAGAATAAAGAACGCATTGGCGCTTTTTCTACACCTTCAGTTACAGCAGCGCTTTTTAATTTTTTCATAACTTCCTCCTTAGTCGATGCTTGAAACATCAGTTATGTCAGCTTCACGAGAAATACCTGTAACTCCTGTTCGACATACTTCAATAATTTCGTAGCAACTCAACATATTTAAAAATCCATCTAATTTTTCAGTTGCACCTGTTAATTCAATAATCATACAAGATTTAGATAAAGAAATAATTCTTCCACGATAGATATCAACAATTTCTTTGATGGCGCTTCGATTGGTTTTGTCACATGCAACTTTAACCAAAAGCAATTCTCTAAATAAACTATTGTCTTTTTCAAGTGTAAATATATCTTTAACAACTTCCAGTTTACGTGTTTGCGTAATAATTTGCGCTAAACTTTGTTCGTTTCCATTAAATACAACAGTGATTCGACTGATTTTTGGATCATTAGTTGTAGATACGGTAAGGGAATCAATATTAAATCCACGGCGACCAAAAAGGGAAGCAACACGAGTTAATACATTTGCCTGGTTTTCAACAAAAATACTAATAACTTCTTTTCTTTTCATATAAACCTCCTATTTGGTAATCATATCTGAAACAGTTCCACCATTAGGAATCATTGGTAAAACTTTTTCTTCTTTCATGATGTTACATGCAATCCATACCGGTCCATCAATTTTTAAGGCTTTTTGGAAAGCATCTTTAAATTCATCTAATGTATTAACTTCAAATCCTGTTGCACCAAATCCAGCAGCCAATAAAGGATAATTTGTCTTTCGTCCTGGTGTAGTATTTGAATAACGTTTTCCATAGAAAGCCGTTTGCCATTGATATACCATTCCTAAAACTTTATTATCAAAAATAATAGTGATAATAGGTAGATTATTAGAAACAGCTGTACAACATTCATTTAAATTCATATGGAAAGAACCATCCCCTGTAAAATGAATAACACGTTTATTAGGACAACCAAATTGAGCCCCAATCGCTGCTCCATATCCATATCCCATAGTACCTAATCCACCGCTTGTTAAGAAGTTTTCACTTTTAATATGATGAACATATTGAGCAGCCCACATTTGATGTTGACCTACATCAGTAACATAGATTGTTTCTTTGTCTGTCATATTACAAGTGGTTTCGATAATGTCGCGAGGACGAAGTTTGGCACCTTCTAATTCCATATCAACCCATTTATGGGCTTTATGACATTCTTGAAGCCATTCTGTGTGTCTTGTTTTGTTGATTAAAGGTAATAAAGAAGTAAGTACATCTTTAATGTCACCAACAACTTGATAATTAATTAAGACGTTTTTATTAATTTCGGATTCATCGATATCAATTTGGATGATTCCCGCATTTTTTGCGAATTTTCTAGGATTTAAAGCAACACGATCCGAAAAACGTGTTCCTAGGGCAATAACTAAATCCGCATTATCAATGGCAATATTTGCTTGCATCGAACCATGCATACCAATTAAACCAAGGTTCTTTGGATTATCATAGCGAACGGCTCCAGCACCCATTAAAGTATATGTGCTTGGACAATCGTATTTTTCAATAAATTCATTTAATTCTTTTTGGGCATGAGAAGCATTGACTCCGCCTCCATAATAAATAACAGGTCGTTTTGCTTCATTGATAACTCTAGCAATTTCACGTAATAAGTCATCACTGACAACAGGATGATCTGCTAGTTTTAATGGTTTTTGTTTTGTATATTCATATAAATTGTTAGGATCGGTTACATCTTTGGTGATATCAACTAAAACAGGTCCTTTTCTTCCTTCATTGGCAATTCGAAAAGCGTTTCTAAGCGCATCCGCTAAATCTTCAATTCGATTGACAAAATAATTATGTTTTGTGATAGGAAGAGTGACTCCTGTGATACTAACTTCCTGGAAGGCGTCGCGGCCAATGGCACTGCTTCCAACGTTACAAGTGATGGCAACCATTGGAATACTATCTAACATTGCAGTGGCAATTCCGGTTACTAAATTGGTAGCTCCTGGACCACTTGTGGCAAATACAACACCTGTTTTTCCGGTTGCACGCGCATATCCATCGGCGGCATGGCTAGCACCTTGTTCGTGAGCTGTTAAGACGTGATGGATTTTATCTTGATATTTGTATAATTCATCGTATACATTAAGAGCGGCTCCACCTGGGTATCCAAAAACAGTATCGACACCGTGTTCCATTAATACTTCCATAATGATTTGTGAACCACTTAGTTTCATAATTTTCACTCCATTCTTCATATTACTAAGTATATAATATTTATGTTAAAAATTATAGCGCTTTTTTTCGTTTTCTGAAAATTTTCTGAAAATAAATTGAAAATGAAAATTAAAATGTTATACTTATACTACTAGCAATGATTTGGAGTAGTAATAGCTGAATGAATTAAAGAGAGTAAGTGGTGGGTGTAAACTTATATTAGGAAGGCTATGAACTTGTCAAGGAGCTAATCGATAAGCGATTCGTATGAAGGCGTTAACTTCTTAAAGAGGGCTCAATTTTATTGAGAACTAAGGTGGTACCGCGTAATTTTACGTCCTTAGAAATAAGGACGTTTTTATTTTGGTTAGGAGTTGGTGTTATGGATTTATCTAACTTAAGAAATAATAGAAAAGACATAAATAATAGATAAAGAAAAAGGAGAAACACATTATGATGAATTATAAAAAATATCATAGAGGCTACTATATGCCTCCTGAAGAATCACTTGAATGGACAAAAAAAGAATACATTGAATTCGCACCTATTTGGTGTAGTGTAGACATGCGTGATGGAAACCAAGCATTGGTTACACCGATGAACTTAGAAGAAAAACTTCAATTTTGGAAAGTATTAATTGATGTTGGATTTAAAGAAATTGAAGTTGGTTTTCCAGCTGCATCGGAAACAGAATATGAATTTTTAAGAACATTAATTGAAAATGACATGATTCCTGATGATGTAACAGTGCAAGTATTAACGCAAGCACGTCCTCATATTATTAAGAAAACATTTGAATCACTAAAGGGATGTAAAAATGCGATAGTGCATTTCTATAATTCAACGTCTTTTGCCCAAAGACAACAAGTATTTAAAAAATCAAAAGAAGAAATTAAACAAATCGCAATTGATGGAGCTAAATTAGTTAAACAATTAGCCCAAGAAAATGGAGAAGACTTCCGTTTCGAATATTCTCCCGAAAGTTTTACAGGAACAGAAATTGATTATGCGCTAGATGTTGTCAATGCGGTTATTGATATTATTGATCCAACTCCAGAAAAGAAATTGATTATTAATTTACCAGTAACAGTTGAAATGTCTTTACCTCATGTCTATGCATCACAAATTGAATATATGTCTAAACACATGCATAAACGTGATTGTGTCATTTTATCGCTTCATCCTCATAATGATAGAGGAACAGGAGTTGCCGATACAGAATTGGCTTTATTAGCAGGAGCTGATCGTGTAGAAGGTACATTGTTTGGTAATGGAGAAAGAACAGGAAATGTTGATATCATTACCTTAGCTATGAATATGTATACTCATGGAGTGGATCCTCATCTTCATTTTGATGATATGCCACATATTGTTGATGTATATGAAAGAGTGACTCGTATGAATGTTTATGAACGACAACCATATGCTGGTAAGTTGGTATTTGCGGCTTTCTCTGGATCTCATCAAGATGCTATCGCTAAAGGAATGAAATATAGAGAAGATAATAATTGTCCAGATTGGACAGTTCCATATTTACCAATTGATCCAACGGATGTAGGTCGTGTATATGAAGCAGATGTAATTCGTATTAATTCTCAAAGTGGAAAAGGTGGAATTGCCTATATCATGCAACATAATTATGGATATGAATTACCAGTCGTATTTAGAGAACAATTCTCTTACTATATTAAAGATATTTCCGATCATCAACATAAAGAATTAAAACCAGAAGAAATCTTTGAAATTTTCCAAAAAGATTTCATGAACTTAAATGCGCCAATTGAATTAAATGACTATCATTTTATTCGTTTAAGCAATAATCAATATCAAGCGACTATCAATATTAATTTTAAAGGAGAAGAAATGGATATTGTAGGTCGTGGAAATGGTAGATTGGATGCCGTTGCCAATGCGATGAGAAAACATTGTAATTTGACATTCGATATTAAAGACTATCGTGAAAGTTCATTGAATCAAGGTTCAAACTCAAAAGCGGTTTCGTATATTCAATTAAAAGACTGTATTCATGAAGATCGTTTTGGAGTAGGAGTGGATGACGATATTATCGCATCAAGTATTCGTGCATTATTTAGTGCATTAAATAGAGCAATTATTCATAAGGAGGATGCATCATGTCAATGACAATGACTCAAAAAATATTAGCTGCCCATGCTGGATTGGATCATGTTGAAGCAGGACAGTTAATCGAAGCCAACTTAGATTTAGTAATGGCCAATGACATTACAGGACCAATGGCTTTGCCTATTTTTAAACAAATGGCAGATAAAGTTTTTGATCCCGATAAAGTAGTATTAGTACCGGATCATTTTACACCAAATAAAGATATCAAAAGTGCAGAAAATTCTAAGGCCATCCGTGATTTCTCTTTTGATCAACATTTGACAAATCACATGGAACAAGGAAAATGTGGTGTTGAACATGCGATTCTACCTGAAAGAGGATTGGTTGTAGCGGGTATGGCTGTTATTGGAGCAGATAGTCATACGTGTACATATGGAGCTTTAGGTGCTTTTTCAACAGGTGTAGGAACAACAGATATTGCTCGTGGGATGGCAACAGGACAAGCGTGGTTTAAGGTTCCAAGTGCAATCCAATTTAAGTTAACAGGAAAATTGAATCCATTTGTTTCTGGAAAAGATGTAATTTTATATATTATTAATAAAATTGGTGTTGATGGAGCTTTATATCGTTCCATGGAATTTTGTGGAGACGGGGTAAAAGAACTATCAATGGATGATCGTTTTACCATTTGTAACATGGCCATTGAAGCAGGAGCTAAGAATGGTATTTTCCCAGTTGATGAACAAACTATTGCGTATATGAATGAACACTCAACAAAAGACTATGTTGTTTATGAAGCGGATGAAGATGCTCCATATGAACAAGTAATTGAAATTAATTTAAGTGATATTCGTCCAATGGTTGCGTTCCCTCATTTACCAGGAAATGGACATACAATTGATGAAATCGAAAAAGAAGAGCCAATTTATATTGATCAAGTTGTGATTGGTTCTTGTACAAATGGAAGAATGTCAGATTTACGAAAAGCAGCGGCAATTTTAAAAGGTAAAAAAGTAAATGAACATGTACGTGTTATGGTCGTACCAGCTACTCAAAAGATTTTTGTGCAATGCATTAAAGAAGGCTTATTACAGATTTTTGTAGAAGCAGGATGTGCTGTAAATACACCTAGTTGTGGTCCTTGTATGGGTGGACACATGGGAGTTATGGCTAAAGGTGAAAAATGTGTTTCGACAACGAATCGTAATTTCGTAGGTCGTATGGGAGATACTGAATCATTGATTTATTTGGCTTCTCCAGAAACAGCAGCGGCAAGTGCAATTGCGGGATATATCGCAAATCCTGAAAAATTTGGAGGTTCTTTATGAAAGCAAATGGGACAGTATTAAAATATGGAGATAATGTAGATACGGATGTAATTATTCCAGCTCGTTATTTAAATTCTTTCGATGCCAAAGAATTGGCTACACATGCCATGGTTGACATTGATCCTACTTTTGTACAAAGAGTAAAACCAGGAGATATTATGGTGGCTGGGAAAAACTTTGGATGTGGTTCTTCTAGAGAACATGCGCCTTTATGTTTAAAAACAGCAGGTGTTAGTTGTGTTATTGCCAAGAGCTTTGCACGTATTTTCTATCGTAATGCCATTAATATTGGTTTTGCGATTTTAGAGTGTGAACAAGCGGTGGATGACATTGATGAAGGAAATCAAGTTGAAATTGATTTTGACACAGGAATCATCACTAATGTCACTAAAAATAAACAATACCAAGCTCAACCATTTCCACCATTTCTTCAAAAGATGATTGCGGAAAATGGACTTGTGAATTATGTAAATCATCAAAAGGAGAAAGGAAATGAATAAAAAAATCGGTGTAATTTGGGGGGATTGTTCTTCCGTTGAAATTGTTGCACAAGCTTTAAATGTATTAAAAACAATTGAAAAGAAATATGGACATTCATTTGAATATGTTGATGTTGCCATGGGGGGACAAGCCATTGATTTATACGGAGATCCTCTTCCTCAACATGAATTAGATAAATGCTTAGCGTGTGATAGTGTTTTATTAGGTGCTATTGGAGGACCAAAATGGGAAGGACTTCCTGGAGAAAAGCGACCTGAAAAAGGTCTTCTTCGTCTTCGTGCAGGGATGGGATTGTATTCAAATAATCGTCCGGCTAAAATTTGGCCTCAGCTACAAGATGCCTCTCCTTTAAAGAAAGAAATTGTAGATAAAGGAATTGATTTTATCATTGTTCGTGAATTAATTGGTGGTGTTTACTTTGGTAATCATGAAACACATGAAGAAAATGGTGAATTAAAAGCAGTGGATTCGATGCCGTATTCTGAACATGAAATTAGAAGAATTGGAAAAATTGGTTTTGAAACGGCAATGAAACGAAATAAAAAACTATGCATGGTCGATAAAGCCAATGTATTAGATACATCTCGTTTATGGCGTAAAGTAATGGATGAATTAAAAGAAGAATATCCAGAAGTAGAGTATTCTGTAATGTTTGTCGATAATTGTGCTATGCAGATTTGTAAGAATCCAAGCCAATTTGATGTTATTGTTACTGAGAACATGTTTGGAGATATTTTAAGTGATGAAGCTAGTGAAATTACAGGAAGCATTGGTATGATTCCTTCTTCTTCTTTAGGAGATGGTACAAGAGGTTTATATGAACCAATTCATGGTTCAGCTCCTGATATTGCTGGTCAAGACAAAGTCAATCCAATTGCATGTATTTTAAGTGCAGGTATGATGCTTCAATATAGTTTTGATATGCCACAAGAAGCAAAAGCTATTGAACAAGCGGTAAATAATGTACTAGACAAAGGATATCGTACCCAAGATATGATGTCTGAAGGAATGACGCTAGTGGGTTGTAAACAGATGGGACAATTAATTGTTTCGGAAATTGAAAATATGTAATGAAAAAAGGATGGGGTTCCATCCTTTTTATTATGCTTGTTTGTTTTTTCTATTTTCAATTAATTTTTTAATAAATCGTTCAATAAAGGCATTGATTTGCGCAAAAATCAAGAAGAAAGTAATACACCATTGTAACCAAATCATAATGAATACGATGTTTGATAAAACCCCATAAGTGAAAGAAAAACGAGAGGAATGATCAATCATAAAAGAGAAAATATTTGAAAATAAAACCCATGAAATGGTTGTACAAACAGCTCCTGGAATTTGATAAAAGAAATTTAAGTGTTTACCAGGAAGAATCACATATAATCCACAGATTAATATTGTAATAATGGCATATGTAATAATTTGATTTATATTTAATAGTTCAAATATATCTAATAAAAATTTAGGATAGTATTTTTGAAGAAATACCGTTATTTTTCCTCCATATACTAATATCAATAAACTAAACACAATCAACAACATTAATAAAAGAGTATTAAAAATTGATTGAAGACGAATACGAACATAATTACGTTTATCTTCAATTTTATGAATCGCATTTAATCCTTGTGTTAGGGCATATGTACTTTTACTCGCAGCATATAAACACGTAATAGTGTTGATAGAAGTAATAGATAAAGATGGTTGGGCTTCAATGTCTTCTAAGAACACAAATACATATCTACGAATCGTATCAGGAAGACCCTCTAGGGCTGTAAATATAAAGGTACTTTGTTCAAGCGGTAAAAAAGTTTTTAATAATGTTAATAGAATCATCGTAAAAGGAACAGCGGAAATAATTAAGAAGAAGGTTGTTTGTGTGGCATAAAGACTTATTTGGTCTTCTTTATATTTAGCTGGGAACCTCTTTGTGTATTGTTCTATAAAATCAATGGTTGCTTTTTTCATAAGTAGATTTTAAAAAAAAGAAGGGAATAAGTCAAAAAAAGAAGTGTTTTTCACAAACATTATTATAAAATAGACAAAACATCTGACAAATTAGATAAAATCATATTACATTTTGTTTGAAACTCTTTAGAAGGATATTTCATATCAGGTATACAAATCACATCGATATTTGCTCTAAAACCCGCTTCAATTCCAGCTTCACTGTCTTCTAGAATCAAACAATCAGATAAGGCATAGTGTCTTGCGGCCTTGATAAAGATTTCGGGATTAGGCTTTCCTTTTTCTACTTCATTGCCAAACACAAAATCATCAAAATAAGAATAGATGCCTTGTCCTTTTAATATAGCTTGAGCTCGATTTGAATAGGAACTAGTAGCTAATACAATATGATATTGTTTTTGTTTTAAATAAGACAATAATTCAATACATCCTGGTTTTAATATAGGCTCTTGAATCAAAGTTTTATCAAGTAGTTCATGTGTTTCATTCCAAAATAAGTCAAAATTAAAAGCAGGTCCATATTCTTTATTGAATAAAGATTTCGCAAAGGATTGTGTTTTTCCTAATAATTGAATGTAGTCTTCTTTAGTATAGTTAATATTGTATTTTAATAAAAATTGTTGATAGATTTTAAAAGTAGCTTGTTCACTATCAATTAATAAGCCATCCATATCAAATATAATTGTCTTTTTCATGTTTTCACCTTTATTAATAGTATAATATAAAATAAACAGGAGGATTAAAAAAATGAAAATTGTCGATAAAGAAATGTTTGGAGGACCTGGCCTAGCTCATTTTGAACATATTTTAACGGAAGAAGAAATGCATGGTATGAATCGTGTTTATGCTCGAGTTACTTTAAAACCGGGATGTGCGGTTGGCTACCATGTTCATCAAGGAGATGGCGAAGATTACTTCATTTTATCGGGACAAGCTCATATTAACGATAATCAAGAAAGAGAATTGGTTTTAAATCCAGGTGAACATTATTTTACTTGTTCAGGAAAGGGTCATTCAATAATGAATAAAGGACAAGAAGATTTAGTGTTTATGGCTTTAATTGTATATAATGAACAAAAATAAAAGGATTCACGCGAATCCTTTTTTTGGATAATCAAATTTAACCGGGGTCTGCTAAACCGGGGTCATTAACTGGGGTCT
>NZ_JBJEEX010000043.1:0-11488 GCF_051873495.1 Floccifex sp. | reverse complement strand
TGGTATGTCTGATACAATCAAATTAGAAAAAGATAAATGGTATAGCGTTGAAGCAAATGGAAGGATTCACATCAGATTTGTTAAAGTAAGGAGTATGTATGAACAAGGAAAAGATAGTTAAATTACTATATTTTGTTTTAATTGTTTTGGTAATTGGTTTTGGGATTTGTGTATTGGTGGATTATTTAAGATATGATACGATTCTAAATTCTGCTCCATTTTATATATTTATCATCACAAGATTCGTCGAATTCATTGTACCTAGTATTATTATTTTTATTGTCGCAACACTGATAAAAGCTAATAGGAGATAGAAATGCGTTTTGAAAATTTTAAGCTTGTTCTCAATTACGGTTTCACGTTTGCTATAGTGATTTAATTACTAGATTAATAAAAAGGGAGAATGTAAAAATGAAGGAAAAAAATATTAGTGGTTTATTGTTCTTGATTGCCGGTATACTTTTTTTAGTCGTATATGCAATGAATAAAAATAATATAAATATCGTGTTGGGGTGTTGTTTTGTAGTCTTGGGGATTAGTAAAAGGACAAAATTAAAGTAAAAAATATTCGATGATATATAAAGAAGGAGAATTGTTATGGCATATGATTTAGAAAAAGAAAAACGAGAAGCAATTAATGCAGGTTATCTTGCTTTAAGAAGTTTATTAGAAGCACAAAAGAGTCTTAATAGTGCTAAGAATTTTGGTATATGGGATATGCTTGGTGGTAGTTTTCTTTCAACAATGGCAAAACACTCAAAAATGGATCAAGCAAAACAATATATGGAACAAGCTAAATATGATTTAAAGAAATTTAGTAAAGAATTAAATGATGTGAATATAATATATCATCTTGATATTGAAAACAATGATTTCTTATCTTTTGCGGATTGGTTTTTCGATGGATTTGTTGTGGATTGGATGGTTCAAGATCGTATAAATAAAGCATCTTATCAAGTTGAAGAAGCTATTAGAAGAGTAGAAAATATAATAAGACAGCTTCAGATATGAGGTGAAAAAATGGATATAACCAAAATCGTTATTAAAGGTGCATCAGGGTATGCTGTATCGAAAATGGTCATATAAAACCACTAGTCCTGTGTTTAAACAACTTTACAAAGAAGTTGCTTCAAGAACATTATACTATCTTCACAATGATGAGATTTTATTCGTAACGGATATTGGTCCAACAATTATTACAGCTACTTTTGAAGATAAACACCGTGAAACGGCTAATTATTTTTGTCCAAGTGAATTTTTTGTGGATTATTTTAAAATGATAAAAAAGTTAGTTCCGAATTGTGAATATGTTCCAGCTGTTCTTTTAACACAAGAGGATTATGAAATTTTATGAAAACAGAATTTAAACACAATCCGTCAATTCCTTATAGTTTACATGATATGAGAGTTAACAAAATTCAAGTTCAAGAAGATAAAATCATATTAGATTTTGAAAATGGATATGTAAAACTTACAGAGCTTTATGAACAAATTGATGGAAACATAACGATTGAAGGCGTAGATTTTTATTTTACAAGTGTTACCATGCAAAGTGAATTAGGAAGTTTTGGTAAATTTCAGGGAGAAAAAATGAGTCTTGTTGATTTTATAAAACAATATCAAAATTATAGCTTTGAAATTGTTGATGAATTATATGGATATAATCAAGTCTTGTATTCTGGGTATTTATATACTGCAAAGATTATTCAAATGGAGATAGCGATTTATTTTACAGGTAACATTATTTATGAGACAGAAGAGTAGGTAGTAAAGGAAAAAAAATGAGTAAGTATAAAATATTGAGTGGTTTATATGTGTTAGCATCAATTTGTTTTATAGGAGGAACAATTGATCATATTGTTGTTGGAAAACAAGTGATGACACCTATTCTATTGACTGTTGTTTGTATGGCTATTTGGAATTATAAAAAGAAATAATTGCAAAAGAGAAATTATATGGAATGTCCTTATTGTGGAAATTATCAAAGGATATGTTCAAGGAGGAAATAGAATATTCTTTACAACAATTTTCAACCTACTAGCGAAGAGATTATATTAAACTATTGTAATTTTATTTTTCCTATTCATGATACATATCGATGTCTTACTTGTAAAAAAGTAGTAATGGATTACGAGAATATAGATAAATGAGAAAGTTTATGATGTTATTGGGAGGTATTATAAAATGAGTATATATAAACTGTTATGTATTATGTTTGTTTTGGCTGCATGTTGCTTCTTTGCAGGAACAATTCATCATATTGTAAATACTGGAGAAGGTATAATTTCATCCATTCTTCTAGGCTTGGGTTGTATCTGTATGTCTGTTGTATTGTATAAAAAGAAATAATGAACCTATATAATGACGAAGATGAATTTAGGCAATGGAAAAAAATGGAAAGTGATGAAGAACAGCTTGTCAGTTCACTAAAAGAACATCCAGAATTGCTTGCAAAAATAGCTGAAATGATTAAAAAAATGAGATAGTTTGATTAGAAATATTGAACTTTATTAGCAAATTGAAAAATTTACAAAATTAGTTCGAATCTCTAAGTGGGAATCGAATCTACAACTTTGTCTTAGGAGCACCGCGCTCTATCCAATTGAGCTATTAGGGCAACGTTTTTTTTAAGCATGTCCTCATAGAGTAGTAGGAAAAATAATCACTAAGCTATAAGGACTAAGGCGTATATCAACACAGTGGGAGAAAGCAACAATCTCCTTTGGAGTACCGCTTTTCTGCTTTACAGGCAGATTATGACGCCATGAAAGATATGCTTTACGGTGATATTCCAAATTTTGAAACCGCAATGTCCGCAGTCAGGGAACTGGAAAAGGAAATCAACGCACTTTAATTTCATACATAAACTGGAAAACCGACTATTCGATTTTGAGTAGCCGGTTTTTTCTATGTCCAAAGGAGGGATGCCATATCACACAAAATGGAGTTAACAAAATGTTTGACGGACAGGTTGCATTATGCGCCAGAATCCTGTGACAGAAAACAAAGAAATATATCGGGGATGATACGGTACAAGTTTAGAGGATCAAAGCTTCAAAATCAATTCCGCAATAACTGCTTCTATTTCTTCTTTACTAATGCCTTTCGTCGTCAGTTGTTGCAGTGTGTCCATACCGCCATTTACGATGAAATACAGCTTTATTCGTTCTGTGGTTGATAATTTATCTGTTTCATAGAGGGAGAATAACCGTGCCTTGATTTTTTCTATCAACAAATTCTCACGACCACGAAATAGGATTTTTAAGTCCTCATTACTTTCAAAAGCGGGGACTCCTTTGATAAACGCCATTGGGTCACTAAAAAGTGCAGAACTACTTTCAACATCCAACTGACACCTATCTAAGCACTCATTTTCGAGTTTATCCGAAAGGTCGAACACATCTTGATAGTATTTGTAAAAGGTAGCTTTGTTGATGATGGCGATTTCACAGATTTCCTTAACCTTTATCTTTTCGAGAGACTGCTTTTTCCTCAACTCTAAGAAAACCTCTTTGATTGCCTTTTTTGTTTTGATAATTCGTGCGTCCATATCAGTTCCTAAACTCTTTCTCAAAAAGGTTGATTAACAAACCTTTTGCTTATATTGTTGGTTGAAAATAATAAACCATAGTCGTATAATTGCATTATAATAAATAACTATACATTTTACAAGGAGTTTGGAATGGAAAAACTAATTTTATCGTGGCTTGATATTTGGCTTTATGTTATTCTTGCCATAGGAATTATAGATGGTGTGCTTTTGGCTGTAAATTGGAAAAAGTACAACCGAATTATGAGACTTTCAATTATAGGGGGTATCACGCTCGTTGCTCATGTTTGGGAAGAATGGGTTTTACCGGCGGCTTTGGCTATATCTATAACGATGGATGCCTCAATTATCCGATGAACCGCCTTTCAGATATGACGACAAACCTTATGGGTGTTCTGACCATCTCTGTTATCAGCTTTTATTGGGCGTATAGAACATTCAAGGGAAAGTCAATCAATCAAATCTTTGTTACAAGAACGAGCATTTGCGTATTTCTTATCAGCGTGTTAGAAGGATTTATGCATATAAAGGGTGGCATAAACTACCTGGACACCTACGGATTCTATAATCCGGGACTTGCCACCACCATTTTCATGTTTCTTCCTATTGCCGTTTTCTTCTTTATATCCTTTAGAAAAAACAAACCGACAAAGAAGGATTGGCTTATTGGTGCTATCGCTACGATGGTTGTGTTCCTTGTGATGATTATTCTCCCCGAAGCCATTTTCAAAGACCCCAACTCGCCATTTGGCTATCCCAATGCAGGTTGGTATCAGCAGTTTCTTGAATAACTACATAAAAACTCCTCACTACCATACGGCAGTTGAGGAGTTTTTTGCTTGGTGATTTCTTTCATTTTGATTGCAAGTAAGTTCGTTCCAACTATATTCTGCCAAAACTGGAGAGGAGGTTTTCTACCATGAATATTTGTTTTTTTCTTTTCTGATATAAAAAAGCCGAAAACCCTTGAAAAGAAAGGCTTTCGGCGTTGTTAGCTGGCGTCGCAAAAGGGACTTGAACCCCCGACCCACGCTTAGGAGATGGTGTACTTGGTTAAATTTGTGTGAACTTATAGTTTGAGAAAAGGGTATACAAAAGGTAAAAAAATTGAACGTTGATTCATGTATAAAAAGATATAATACAATGAAATTGAAAACCATTTGATAAACTATTTAAGATATAGCATGTCAGATAATCAAATAAAAGTAACAACAAATTTAAAAAATTTGAGAAAATTAATTTTATTATTTGATCTATTTACTAATGTTGTTTATGGACATGTATAATTGAAGCTCCTACTTCGTATCATTTAAGCGATAAGATATTAACTATTAAATTTATTGTTAATAAAGAAACAAACACATGGACGAATATCTTTGAAAGTGACTGTATTAATATTTAAAAATGTGTAAACTGCTATAAGATATTACTAACGGAGGAAAAAATGTATAGAAATGCTATTGCTCAATTAGTGGAATGGAAAAATAATCCAGATAGAAAACCAATGGTATTACGTGGTGCAAGACAAGTAGGTAAAACATAGATTATGAAAGAATTTGGTGAGAATTACTATGAAAAAATGTTTTATTTTAACTTTGATTCAGATGATGATTTAGCAACCATTTTCCAGAACAAGAATGCAACAAAAATTATTGAATTACTAAGTTTTATTGTTGGTGAAAAAATACTTCCACAAAAACATCTTATTATTTTCGATGAAATCCAAGAATGTCCTAATGCTTTAAATTCATTGAAATACTTTTATGAAAATGCGAATGAATACCATGTTATTTCTGCCGAGAGTTTATTAGGAACATTGTTAGCACAACCTAAGTCATACCCAGTTGGAAAAGTAAACTTATTAGATATTGGTCCTTTGACTTTTGATGAGTTTTTGCAAGCGGTAGACCCTAGCTTATATCATTATTATCAAACCATCAATAAAGGCAGCAAAATAGAAGGTATATTTCATAATAAGCTTAATGATTTATATAACTATTATTTGATAATTGGTGGTATGCCAGAATGTGTTAATTCCTGGATTACCTATAAAGATATAAAGAAAGTAGATACAATCCAAAAAGAGTTAATCCAATTTTATGAGAATGATTTTTCTAAATATAATGGAAAAGTTAATGCCGGAAGAATATTGATGGTATTCAGAAGCATCGTTACTCAACTTTCAAAAGATAATCATAAGTTTGTTTATGGTTTGGTACGAGATGGCGCAAGAGCTAGAGAATTTGAAGAAGCTATAGAATGGCTTGTATCAGCTGGCATGATATTAAGAACATATAATGTTTCTAAAAATGAGCATCCTCTCAATGCTTATGAAAAATTAAATCATTTTAAACTTTATTTGTTTGATGTTGGTTTATTAAAACAGATGGCATCAGTTTCAAATGAATCGATTTTAATAAAAAAAGATTTTCAATTTAAAGGTGCTTTAACAGAAAACTATGTTTTACAACAACTACAAGGGTTATTTGACAGTAGACCTAAATATTATTCTCCATCAGCTAATATGGAAATAGACTATTTGGTGCAATATGGGTCTGATATTATTCCAATTGAAGTGAAAGCAGGAGAATCTGTTGAATCGTCTTCTTTCAAAAAGTATATAAAAAAATATGAGCCTTCAAAAGCTATTCGATATTCTAAATTGGGATATGAACAAAATGGTAACTTAACGAATATACCTTTATATCTTGTAAGAAAAACAAAGGAACTAATCTAATTAATAAGCAAATATTATTTAATTTTAAAAGATCTATCTTTAATGATTGGTCTTTTTTCTACGGAGATATAAGTCCATGCTCAAACAAACATGATAAAAGATGTTTATGGTCATGTATAAGGTAAAGATATGGAATCTATTTTCTCAAATAAGATTTTGAACTGTTAGAAAAAATATTAGATGAATTTCAAAAATAGTTCAAAATAATGTGATAAATTTGAACTATGATATAAAACAAAAGATGTCTTTATTCATACGAATGAAGACATCTTTTTTGTTTTTATGGCGGGCTTGATGCGATTCGAACGCACGACCTTCCGCTTAGGAGGCGGATGCTCTATCCAGCTGAGCTACAAGCCCCTGTGGTGCGCCTGACAGGGGTTGAACCCGCAACCTTCAGAATCGGAATCTGACACTCTATCCAATTGAGCTACAGGCACGTATACTTAATTATATAATAGGAATTATTAAAATTCTATGACAAAATAAAATAGGTATAAAAAAACATCTCATTGCTGAGATGTTAATCGCAAATGGCGCCTGAAACAAGACTCGAACTTGTGACCTGCCGGTTAACAGCCGGATGCTCTACCGACTGAGCTATTCAGGCATCGCTCAATTATATTATCATAAAAGGTGTCTTCATGCAACAATAAAATACAAAAAATAAAATATAAAATAAAAAAACATCTCATTGCTGAGATGTTATTTGCGAATGGCGCCTGAAACAAGACTCGAACTTGTGACCTGCCGGTTAACAGCCGGATGCTCTACCGACTGAGCTATTCAGGCATTTCCTTAACGCCCATATATCTTATCATGTGAATTACATTAATGCAAGAAAAAAATAAAAAAATTTGATATAATTTATGCATGTTAAAATATATCGTAATGGACATGGATGGAACACTATTGAATTCACAAAATCAGATTCCTCCTAAAACAAAAGAACTTTTAATTGAATATCAAAAAGAGGGCGTACAACTCATCTTAGCATCCGGAAGATCTTTTCATCGTCTAATGCCAATTGCTCAAGAACTACAAATGTTTGATTACGGAGGCTATTTTATTGAAATTGATGGAATTGGTTATTATGATCTAAAAAAAGATGAACACATTGTATTAAAATCAATGGATACAGCTTATATTAAAGAACTAGTTGAGACACTGATTTCATTAGACTGTGAAGTACAAGTATGCCAAGAACAAACTATATATGCTCATATTCCCAATCGTCTAATTTCAATAAAGGAAAAACTACGAAAAGAACAAAATGTTGCGGATGATTTTCCTTGGACATCAGGTCCATGGGATTATTTGTTTGATATGAGAAAGGCTTATCAAAATATATATTATTTTGATGATATTAATGAAATAAGTGGTGAATCATTGAAAGTTCAAGTAATGGATTGCGAAGAAAAAATTGAAGAAGTTTTTTCTAAAATGAAACCATTCTCTTCTCAATTCGAATTCTTTCGAACAAGCCACAGGCAAATTGAAATATTACCTTATGGATACTCAAAAGGAATGACTTTAAAATACATTATGGATAAAAATAACGCTCAAAGAGATGAAGTTATAGCCTTTGGAGATGGAGAAAATGATGTAAGTTTATTTGCACAAGTTGATCATTCTATAGCGATGGGACAAGCAAGAGACTATGTAAAGAAACAAGCTCGTTTTGTTACGAAATCAAATGATGAAGAAGGAATATACTATGCATTAAAAAAGGGATGAGAATCCCTTTTTATTGTGTTATATAAGCATATAATAACTTTAATGTATTCATAATACCATCCATATGAGTTCTTTCCATACCATGGCTTGCGTTTACTCCTGGACCAATTAAGCCAACACGAATGTTGTTTCCACCACGTTGAGCAGCACTGGCATCTGATGAATATTTAGGATAGATATCTACTGCATACTGAATATGATTTTCTTTGGCAAGTGAAATCAAATTTGAAACAATTTCATAGTCATATGGACCACTTGAATCTTTTGCACAAATAGAAACATCTTGTTCTGTACAACTTAAATCCAAACCAATGCATCCCATATCAACGGCAAGAAATTGAACAATGTCACTGTCAATATAAGAAGAACCATGTCCAACTTCTTCATATGTAGAAAAAATGAATTTTAAAGTATGAGTTGGTACAATTTTATTATCAGATAAATATTTCATAAGTGTTAATAAAATACAACAAGAAATTTTATCATCATTAAAACGTGTTTTCACAAACCCATTATCAGTAATAGTTGTTTTTGGATCAATGAAAATATAATCTCCTGTTTCAATTCCTAATTTTTGAGTATCTTCCTTTGAATAAACAAGTTCATCAATGCGAATTTCCATGTTTTCTTCATTTCTTTCACGTGTTAAAGCATCCATGAAAACATGAGAAGCAGGCGATTTCGATAAAATAGTTCCAGTATATGTTTTATTGTCACGGGTACGAATTTTACAATACTCACCATCTAGAGTTGCTAAATTAGGACCACCAATTTTTTCAAAATTTAATTTTCCATTATCTTGAATGGAACGAACCATTAAACCAAGCGTATCAACATGAGAACCAATTCCATATACTATTTCGTCTTTTCCTTTCACAGTGACAATTAAATTCCCTTTGTGATCATATTTTGATTTATATCCAAATTGACTTACTTGAGATTGAACAAAAGCAGTTGCTTCTTTAGTGTAACCAGAAGGAGAATCAATCCCAAATAAGTTATATATCGTATCTTTTAAATAATTAGTATCAAAATTCATATAATCCTCTTCTTTCTTTTTCTTTATTATATCATTTTGTATAATAAGAAAAAAGGATGGTAGTTTATATGAAACTAGATGAATGTATTCAAAACCGTAAAAGTATTCGCTCTTATCAAAAAACAGAAGTACCAAAAGAAGACATTGAAAAAATAATAAGTGCTGCTCAATTAGCTCCTACATGGAAAAACTTTCAAACAACACGTTTCTATGTTGTTTGTAGTGAAGACAAAGTACAAGAAATGAAAAAACATGGATTAAGTTCTTTTAATGCGCAAAGAACAGAAAACGTTGATGTTTATGTTGTTGTAACTTTTAAAAAAGACATTAGTGGCTTTGATGAAGAAAAAAATCCTGTTAATGAAATGGGACAAGGATGGGGTTATTATGATGCCGGGATTGTAAGTAATCAGTTGATATTAAAAGCATGTGACTTAGGCTATGGTACTTTGATTATGGGAATACGAAATGAACAAGCTATTCGCACTATGCTTGAAATACCTGATGATGAAATTATTACTTCTGTTATTAGTCTAGGAAAGAGCAAAGATGTTCCTACAAGGAATCCTAGAAAACCGCTTGATGAGGTTTTATGCTACAAATAATATAAGAACACTCTAGGAAAAATTCCCTAGAGTGTTTTTTTGACAATTGTGAACTGAACTTTATAGTATTCTTTCATGATATTCATAATATGATCACCGATACGTTCAATGTCGGTCATAATTTGTGAATAACGAATACATTCTGTTGCTTCAACAACCCCTTCAGTTAAGCGTTTAATTTGATTTTTACGATATGATGAAGTTAATTGATCAATTTTTTCTTCCATTACACATAATTTGTCAAAATGAGATTGATTTAAATCACTAATGAATAAAAGTTCACACATATCATTGATATATTGTTTTAATTCTTTTAGTTCTTTTTCAATGACCTCTATATTTTTAATGTTATCAGTTCCATAGTGCACTAAATTAACGGCATAATCTCCTATTCGTTCAATATCTGAAAAACATTTATATAATGCACTTGTTGTGTTACTATCTTGTTCACTCATATGTAACATCGATACCTTTGACATATATTCTGTAATTTGAACATTGATAAGATTAATACGATTTTCTCTTATCAATATTTTTTCATTTTTATTAGGTGAAGTAGCCAATAAACTATCAAAAGAATCATTAATATTTTTGCGAGTTAATTCAAGCATGAAGGTAGCTTCTTTTTTTAGACTAGCAATGGCAATAGATGCATTACCAATGTTTTCTGATGTCACAAATGTTAAAGGTAGAGAAGATAAGGCATCTTCTTTTTCTTCATCTAATACAGGAAGAATTTTTTCAGCTAATGTAGCTAATTGATTTCCAAATGGTAATAAAACAAGTGTTGTAACGATGTTAAAAATTGTATGGGTATTAGCAATTTGTGCGGCTGGAACATCAGTGAGAGCGACCATCCAATCAACGAATGGAATAAATTGAATCGCAATCATAAATAAAACAGTACCAATTAAGTTGAAAGACAAATGGATAATGGTTGTTCGTTTGGCAGCACGATTAGCACTAATAGAAGCTAAAACTGAAGTAATACAAGTTCCAATGTTTTGTCCAAAAATAATATAAATTGAAGAAGACAATGGAATAAGTCCACTGTTTGCTAAGGTTTGTAGAATACCCACGGATGCACTTGAAGATTGAATTAAGGCTGTAAATGCAGTTCCTACAACTATGGCAATAAATGGATTTGAAATAGTTGTTATTAATTGAATAAATGATTGTGATTCGCGTAATGGATACATCGCATCACTCATCATTCCCATACCAATAAATAAAATTCCTAAACCAGCAAGAATTGTCCCGATATTATTTATTTTCTTGTTACGGATAAAAGTGACAAAGATGACGCCAACAATAGCCAGGATAGGCGCTAATTCACTAATGTTTAGAGCTACTAATTGACCAGTGATTGTTGTACCAATATTAGCTCCCATGATAATCCAAATTGCTTGTCTTAAAGTCATGAGTCCTGAGTTGACAAAACCTACAACCATAACTGTTGTTGCACTTGAAGATTGAATTACTGCTGTGATTAAAGCACCGACTAAGACACCTAAAAAACGATTACGTGTTAGTTTTTCAAGAATGTTTTTCATCTTATCGCCAGCTGTTTCTTCTAATCCTGTACTCATCATATGCATTCCATATAAAAATAACGCTAAACCACCTAATAAACTAAGAATATGTGTTACTGTCATAAAATCTCCTTTTCATTTTATATAGTTATTTTTAGTTAAATTAATCCAATTATTTTCTCCTTTCTGCGATAAAACAAGACTTTTATCGCTTAAAAACGATAAAAGTCTTGTTATTACGAAGTAAATACCACGCGCTATGTGCGTGGTACTGTACCTTTTAGTGTA
>NZ_JBJEEX010000042.1:0-12104 GCF_051873495.1 Floccifex sp. | reverse complement strand
GTTCAAATAATAACAATTAACGCAGTCCTCAAGAACCCTATGTCAACATTATATCACTATTTTTGCTTAATTTAAGCCAAATTCTGAGCTTTTGTGTCTTCTGGAATTATTAAAAAAGTTGAATTTTTATCTTCAAATAGTCTATATAATTCAATATTTTTTTGTGTTTGATAGATTAAATTCCTACTGAAAAATGAATGAAATATATATGTCAAGCAATGAATATCTTTTTGGTTAATTTTTACTGTTTCTAAAAATTCTTTATTGGAAAGTTTTATAATTGGAACATTTTCTATGTTAGATAGAGTTAGTGATTCATTATCGAGGAAGAAATAGTTCTTTTCATTCGTATTTGAATTGATCCAACTTAATGTTTTATCATCAATAGGAAAATCAATGTAAACTATATTATTTTCACTTCGATTTGTATAAAGTAATAAATTATATAAAATAATATATTTTTCCGATTCACTTAATTGTTCTGTATCTATACTAAACATTTGAAGTATGCTTGTAATATCAAAATTTTCCAATTCAACATCAATTGTATTATCTAGTCCACGAGATAATATTTTTCTTAAAGTAAACAGTCCTTTATCTGTTAAAAGTTCATAGAATCCTGTTCGTATCATTTCTATAGATTGAAAATATTCTTGATTTTCGCTTATAATTTCTGATACTTCAGAATTCATTAAAGTCTTTCCTTTAAAGACAAAGTTACTTTCAATATCCTTTTCAAAAGGAATATAAATAAAATTAAATTCTTTAATTGTGATTACTTCATCTTCTTCATCTTTTATTATAGCTTTATTCTTTTTCTTGTTTGTAAAGTAGTTTTCCAAGCAATCAATTAAATCTTTTTTATAATCGGATGTCACTAAAATATTTGTCTGATATTTTAATGGAAGAAGATAAACATTATCAGTTGCCGTACTTTTAATCTTCATCGTTTAATCCTCCAATTACTAATGTTCGATCTGTTGTTGTTACAGATTCTTGTAGACTATGTTTATTATTAAGATTGATGATATTTTGATATTGGTTTTCTGATACAATTAAATATCGAATATCTCCTTCAATAGGAGCATTCATTGAAATTCGTTTTGATTCTGTTTTTGCTGAATCTTTATTAATACATAATTTGGAATACACAGAATATTGAATACGGATAAAGCCTTCATTTTTTAAAAATTTGATAAATTGGCGATATGATTTCTGTTGCATTTTGGTCTCTACTGGCAAATCAAAAATAAGAATAATCCGCACAAATCTAATCGTCTCCATTAAATATAATTCCTTCTTTTAGATTTATTTTCGGAATTTCATTTGTTTTTTCATTTAAAAAGCCAATATAAGAATCAATTATGTCTTCAATCGCATCGCTTAATCGGTACCATTTTCCATCCACATTAATTTTACATTGTAATAATTCAATTAACTGTGTTTTATGAATCGATTTAAACTTATCTTCAATATTAAAATATACCCATATATCAACTATAGCCCTAAACGGTTCTATAAAATCATAGGTTAAATTAAAGGCATTTCCTTCTCCAATATGATGAATTCCTAATTGTGTAACTAATCCCCTAGATACAATGCACTTTGAAATATAACTAGCAATTATTTTATATCCATAATTCAGTGCAAAATTGATAACATTCGAATCATCTCTATGAAATTCATTTCCAAATAAAGTCCTAAAATAAAGTCTTGCACTAGCACTTTCTCTATTCGTTTGATCATCGTTATACACAGAATTACGATATTCTTTCAATGTTTCTTGTACCGCCTTATCTTTTTGAAGATAATTCAATGCACCCTCTTCTGTTTCTATCTTTTGTTCAATGATCATTTTCCACAGTTTTTTCTTTCGTGTTATTTTCCAATTGATTTGTTTGTTTAATTGTTTAAATGCCAATGAATGGCCATTAAACCCTTGGAATACTCCAATAGGATCATTGTGACTGTCACAAATTACGACATTTATATTATGTTCAATTAACTTCGATAATAAAGGAATTGTAATCACAACGCGATCATGTGAAAAAATAACTGTATCTATATCACATAAAGCAACAGTATGATATTCATTTCCGATTGTTAATTTCATTCGATTTTCACTTAATGACACTTTACACTCAGAACCGATTATTATTGTTTTCCAGCCCATATTAAAAAAATAAGGTAGCACAATGCTACCTCTGATAGTTTTCGAATTAATCTTATTCTTTCGAACCGCATTAACTCTTATTATTTGAACAACTACACTATATCACTTCTGGACAAATTCGCCAAGAAAATTGTTCTTTTTTTATTGTTGTGAATGCATTCTCGTGATATTTTGGGCCTTCAATCATTATCGTTCCTTGTTCATTGCATGTATAGCGAATACCCAATGGTGTACATTTAATTTTTACATATTGAGAATCATCGTCAAATGTCGAATTATTTGCGACTGGCATATATTGACCAACAATTGTAGGCGGTGTGCAAGGTCTATTAACAATCAAATTTAAATACTGCATTTTTTCAATAAATAAATCCAATGCCTTTTCACCTTTCAAAATATCTCTAATTGCTTTTTCATACCTATTTTCGTCTTCAATTACCATTAAATTATCAATACAATACTCAATTAATTCATTTATATTAACATCATCAAATAATACTTGATTTTGATTTTTATTAGAAAAATCTTTGATATTAAATTGTTCTACAAGATTTCTTTTTATGATTATGAAATCCGCATAAATATCGTTATATGCAAAATTATAAATATGTTTTAATTCCATTTTTAAATTCACAATACTTCCAACATTAAATTTTTGTATCACGCAGTTTTTAGTATCATAAATCAAATCATTTCTAAATCCTCTGAATTTGAAATAATAAGTTTTAATATTACCATTTTCATCTAATAACTCAGGCACTTTGTAATGTTTTTTTATTAATGTTTTGTACTGTTCTTGATTAATATTACCTTTATCATCAATTATTACTTTTGGAATATGAATCGCAACATGTTTCTTTCTGCCTTTTTTATCAGTATATTTATAGAAATCTACAGCCACACAATTTATACTATTAAACGCTTTTTTATCATCATTTACTCCAAGAATAGAAAGTACATCTTTTTCCTTATTTATTTCTTTTGGCGAATAAATTGTCGCATTAAAATAAGCTCCTTTATAGTTTTTATTCACTTTCAATGAATAAAGTGGTGTTGTGTTTTTGATTGTGTTCAATAAAGAATCTGAATCTTTCATATGATGTCCAAATGTTTTAAAGTACATATAGCGAATCCAAGATAAATTGTCTCTCGTTTCATTTCTTTCTTGTTCTTTTAGATTTCGAATTGTTTCTTGATATATTTCCATACTACCTTTTTGTTTATATTCTGCAATCTTATCTTTAGATTGTTGAATCTTATTCATAGAATCAATTCGTTTTTGATATCCTTTTGAAGCTCGTCCTTTATCATAATAAGGATAATATGTTCTTAGTATTTGATCTGCTAATACCAATGTAGCTGCATCTAAAGCATGGTGTTGATCTCCGATATCACGATTTTTACGAATATAGAAAGCTTTTTTATATAAATCCGTAAATGAAGATTTTAGAGCCACGACATCGGTTTGGTATCCATTAACTTTATTAAATGCGCGCAAGATAGACATAAATTCACGAATAATGTAACGTGTATCTACTAAATTACGATTTACAAAACCCTCTACTTCGTCCATATTCTTTAGTAATAAACGATTTCGTTTATCTTCCGAAATCAATTCCATCTTAAATAATTCATTAACTCGTTTTTCATAGTCACTAACAGTGATTAACTCATTACTGTTAATTTCATATGCACCATCCTCAATATACATTAATGGAACTCGATTGTTTTTCAATGAATTATATCTTCTATTGATTAACATCTTGTTGTCCATGGAATTATCACCAAAACCTCTTGGTAAGATATGATCAATTTCATAATTCTGAAGATTATGAATATCAATTTTTTCACCAGAAATCATGTCACGACCATCTTGTCTAATATATAATTCAATTTTTTGTTTATTCTTTGTTAAGTAAGATGCAATTGTATCCCAATCTTCTAAATAATTTCTATGATTTTTAGTTTGTTTTAAAATATCATTGTAGCAATCTTCCATTTTATTGTAATGTTTTGCTTTAACTTCACCAGTTTGAGAATTATCTTTCAAATCTCTAGCTGTTTCAACGACAACTCTACTAGGAACTCCATACATCTTTATAACGGCATTGTATAGTTTTAAACATTCATTTAAAGAACGAATAACACCTCTAGATACTGGAATTACAGGTTTCCCATCATCTAATAATAAATCAATTCCAAGACATTCTCCATTTTTGAATTTTTGTTCATATTTATTAGCTGTAAAATCTATTGGATTTCCTTGCATATCCACCGCATTGGTAATAATGGTCATTTGTTCATTAACTTGTTTTGTATCTTTAGGATTATCTTCAAATAACTTTTCTAAAATAGACAGTCCACATTGATCAATTGGTGTATCTAAAAGGAATTTTTTAGAGAACGCAAAGAAACTCTTTGATTTCAATTTAGATAATTTATTAGAAACTTCTTTCGAATATCCTAGTTTAATGAAATGATCTTTTTTTGAATCTTCTTCATCAAATAAATTGATATCAAGAATAATTCTTTCCAACTCATCTATTTTTTTGCTGTCTGAGAATATTTCTGTTATAGAATTTAACTTTAATTCCGGCAATATATTAACAATTGAAAAATAAAGTGTATATTCTAATTTGAATTTTTGTACGGTTCCTTTATTAACAGTTCCAACTGATTTTAAATTTAAACATTCAGCAATATCCTTGTAACTAACTTTCCCTTTTGTTTGTAGGAATAATTCATCGAATAATTTAAATTTGTCATTGGCCGTTAAAAAGTAATCATCACCATTTTCGTCTTTACACTTTAAAATATTCAACTCATTCACAAGACCAAATGTTTCTGCAATAAATGATCCTTTTGGTAAAGCAAATTCTTCTGGAAGATAAGTACAATGAGAAATCATTCGTTTCTTCCACTCTTCTATTGTTTTACTTTCATCTACACAACCTTTACTGTAGTTGTAACTATATTTAAAGTTTCCTGTTTTAGTGACCCATCCATTTCGAGCTTCTTTTCCTAATGGACCAACATAATAAGGAATACGTGATTTGATAATATCCAAACAAATATCAATAAATTCATTAGTGATTTGAGGATTATATTCTTGTTGTTTCTTTAAAATAGCACGAGCTTCTTTCACATATAGACCATTAGGAAATTTATTTTCAATATTCTTTACCGCTCTAATACGATCCGGATGCTTGGCATTTACCGAAATCATTCGCGACTGCATTACCTTTTTTTCTTTTTCAAAATCAGGATCATTAATATCTTTCTTATGATAAATTTCTTTAACTTCTTCTAATAGCGCTACATCCTTTTGACAAATATATTTATATTCATGTAAAATGGCAGCTACATTTTTAATATCATAAAGTTCAATACATCCTTCTAAGAATTCATTCAATTCATCTTTCTTTAGTAATTCAATAATATTTACTTTTTTAGTATTATCTTTTAATTGAACCGATTCACTAATTAAATTTAAATCAGCTTTATTATTACAAATTAAAAGACAAATTTCTTGTAACGCTTTATCGTATTCATCACTCATTGTGAATGTATTGTTTTTAATTTCTTTTTTAATGGTGTTAGCTTTAATAGTTTGTTCAAAAATAGGTTTTAAAATCAATTTTTCAAATTCTTCTTTATCTTGAAACTGAACAAATTCTTCTGTTAATTCATAGAATTTTTCACTAAATACATCAAAAGAAATCGTATCTGTATCTTCAAAATTTACTGATTCCAATAAGAAGTGTCCCCTTGTTTTACATATATTATATAAAGCAATTAATAGTTCACGATTTGTTAATTGTTCACTCAATCCACGATTTCTCAAATGATAAACTGTTTCATCTTTAATTTCGTTATTATAACGAAAAGAAAGATAGTTTGAATTAATGCTTCCATCATCATTAAATCCATCTTCTTTATTAATAAAACCAAAATCAATAAAGGCTTGAATCATTTGGCGTTTACGCCAATTTTTATGGCGCATATTTCTTCTTGCTGATCTGTGATTTCGTGCTTCTGATGCCTGTTGTGCTTCATCAAACATTGATACTCCCATATCAATCATTTTTTGATTATCTTGATTAAAAAGCATCCATCCAATAGAAGCAATCCCAATGTCTAATCCTAAAACATAATTATTATTCATGATATCCTCCGTTTTTGAATGTGTATATTATCTATATTATATAACAAATCCTATCATTCTATATTGACTCCTTTTGACATCTATCTTGTCGTTTAAAACATGTACTACATAAATAATTATAAATTAATCAAACACAAACTGTGAAAAATCAAATAAATCCCCTAATGTATCTTTTTCCACTTTCTGTACTTCTATTACCGTTCCAAATGTTTCTAAACACTTTTTATCATCTCTCAACAAAGCTAATAATTGTGCTGTGTTTTTGGCATCATCTAGTGCATCATGCCAATTTCCTTCTAATTCAATATGAGCATAGTCCAAGGCATCTTTTAAAGAACATTGATGGTCGATGAATAATTTATGATCAAATTCATTTTGAAAATCAACCCATTGACTAATGACATATTCTTCAAAATCATCAAATTCATATTCTTTATAAGACGCTTCCATTAAAACTTGATTTAAATCACTTTCTGACCACGCTAATACCTCCACTTCATCATTCAAGTTTTTAATCCAGTTCATAAAAGAATACAAAGCTTCATTAAATACTGGTGCATTTTGTACCATTTCCGTTGAGATTCCTGTTAAAGATTCATAAAAAGGTTCAATTATATCATTCCACTGTGGTTTTACTAAGGTTGAAAAACTTCCCATCATTTGATATTGGTCATCTAATACAACAGCACCAATTTGAATAATTTCCATTCTACATACATCACAATTGGATGCATTCATTTCTAAATCAATTACTATATGTTTCATGGCTATATTAACTCATTTTAATTGACACTATCACTGTCATAAACAAAAAAAAACGATACTTTCGTATCGCTAATTTGATTGACTACAAGCCTGGCATACATGATAAACAAGTACACTATTTGTGATAGAACCAATTCCTTTAGGAACAGGTGTTATGTTTTCTACAATCGGTTCAACTTCTTCAAATAAAACATCTCCACATAACTTTTGTTTTGTTTCATTGAAATTGATTCCTACATCAATAACCGTTTGTCCTTGTCTAAAATAAGAAGCACCCATAGATTCCATTTGTCCTGTTGCTACCACAACTATGTCTGCTCTTTGACAAGCTTCTTTTAAATTTTTGGTTTTGGTATGACATAAAGTAACAGTGGCATTCTTTGATGTCATCATCATCGCAAGTGGTTTACCTACAACTAAGCTACGACCAACAATAGTAACATTTTTAGAAGTGACATCTATATTATAGTAATCTAAACACTCCATAACGGCTTGAGCTGTACAAGGTGCAAATCCTTTATTGGTATTTGTGAATACCCCTGCTAATGAGCCATCTGTACATCCATCGACATCTTTTTCAGGAGCAATCGCATTACGTGCTCGTTCGTTGTCTAAATTTTTAGGTAAAGGTCGAAACATCAATATTCCATGAACGGTTTTATCTTGATTTAATTCATCAATAGATGCATAAAAAGTATCTACATCCACATCCAATGGAAATACTACATTCTTAATGGTTACACCCATTTTTTCACAGCGTTTTGTAAGACCTCTTTCATAAGATAAATCACTTGGATTTTCTCCTACGCGAACAATTGCCAACACTGGTGTTTTATCTTGAATAAGGGCAAGACTTCTTTCTTCAATGGCCTTGGCAACTTCATTTCCATATAAAATCATAGTTAAATCCTTTCTAAAACCGAATTATAAATTAACAGTGCTTTTTGAGAATATTCATCAACTAGTTCATTGACTTGTTTCTCTAAATTCAAAGCATAGTCTTTATCTTTCATTAATCTTGTATTCACTAATACATTTATATATGCCCCTTTTAAAGCACCATGAGCAAGTGCTGCACCTGTTGCGGCATCCGAAATCGCAAGTTTAGAACCAATGGTTCCATATACTTCTAATACATCAATTACTTCGCATACATCTTTGACAATCTCAAAAGGAGCATTGGCAGCTTGTTTTAAACACTGTTCCAATATTTGTTCCCGATTAGAATTGGTCTTATCAATGCCATAAGCCTTTGATAAAGGCTCAAAAGCTTGGGCATCTTTTTGAATATCTTTTAATAAACGAATACGAAGTTGTTCTGATTTTTCTAGACAAACAAGAATTTCTTCTTGTACATCAACATATTTTTTCTTATTTACCGTTAAATTCCCAACCATAGAACCCAAAGAAGCAGCTAAAGCACCGACCAAAGCACTTGTGCCTCCTCCTCCAGGTGTTGGTGAATTACTTGATAATACTTTTGTGTAGTTTTCTATATCCATCATATCTATAAACCTAATATCGCAAACGAAATCTTAGAAAATACACCTATCATAGTATTTTCTAAATTCATAATTGGAGCTGAAATAATTCCACTCATCAACACAAAAACGAACACAAGTGAAATCATTGGACTTCCTTGAATCACTTTAAAATATTTTTCATCGTCTAAAAAGTAGAAAAATACTTTTGATCCATCTAAAGGTGGAATAGGAATACAGTTAAAGATTCCTAATCCCATTGATAAATATGCCGTTTGGGCAAGTAAATCAATAATAAATGATCCTAGAGAGGCATACGCAAATCCCGGAAGGAACGCTAATATCACATAATATAAAAATACACAGACAAACGATAAAATAAAATTCATTACTGGACCGGCAAAAGCCGTCCACATCATTCCACTTTTCGGATCTTTATAATATCTTGGATCTACACTTACTGGTTTTCCCCATCCAAAACCAAAGGCAAATAAACACAATAACCCCATCCAATCAATGTGAGCCAAAGGATTTATTGTCAAACGATTATGGCAAGACTGACTTCTGTCTCCTAAACAATAAGAAGCTAAGGCATGCGCAAATTCATGTAAAGTAAAAGCTAGAAGTAGGGCAAGTAAGCGAATGAGCATCGAACGAATATTAAACATTAAATCTAAAGTGCATTACATCCCCGTCTTGGGCAACGTAATCTTTTCCTTCTAAGCGCAAGCGACCCGCTTCTTTAATCGCTTGTTCTGAACCCAATTCATCAATGTCTTCAAAACGATAAACTTCAGCACGAATGAATCCACGTTTGAAATCCGTATGAATGACTCCAGCACAGTCAGGAGCTTTCATTCCTTTTTTGAATGTCCAAGCACGGCATTCATCTTCTCCAGCTGTTAAGAATGTACATAAATCCAATACAGAATAAGCACTCTTAATTAATAAATCCAATCCTGAATAAGGAACACCTAATTCTTCTAAGAATGCATCTTTTTCTTCTTTATCTAAACCAGATAATTCTTCTTCCATTTTGGCACAAAGAGGAATGACTTGGCTGTTGTCTTTTTGAGCGAATTCTTTCACACGGTTATAATATTCCACAGCATCTGGGTCCATAACCCCTTCTTCATCTAGATTCGCAACATAAATAACGGGTTTAGCTGTTAATAAATTGTAGCTTTTTACTAAAGCTAATTCATCTTCATTCATTTCTAATGAACGAACTGGTTTTTCATCTTCTAACCATGGTTGAATACGATCCAATAGTGCAAGTTCAGCCAATGAATCTTTATCTTTATTAGTTTTCGCTTTTCTTTCGATTTTACTACGACGGTTTTCAATTGTTTGAAGGTCTGCAAAAATCAATTCTAAGTTAATGATTTCAATATCACGAATTGGATCAATTGAATCTTCGACGTGTGTAATATTGGCATCATCAAAACAACGAACCACATGACAAATCGCATCTGTTAAACGAATATTGGACAAGAATTGATTTCCCAATCCTTCTCCTTTACTCGCTCCTTTTACTAAACCAGCGATATCCGTAAATTCAAATGTTGTATAGATTGTTTTTTTAGGATTGAAGATTTCTTTTAAACGATCGACTCTACGATCAGGTACTTCTACAACCCCCACATTAGGTTGAATTGTCGCAAATGGATAGTTTGCAGCTTCCACTTGTGATTTTGTAATCGCATTAAATAAAGTTGATTTTCCTACATTTGGTAATCCTACTATTCCAGCAGTTAGTGACATTATTCTTCTCCTTTAGCTATAACTTTTTTTAATTTCTTTTCGAATTTAACACGAGGCATTAATACACTCGCTCCACATCCTAAACATTTAATTCGTATATCGGCTCCCATACGAATAATCTTCCATTGTGTTGATTTATGACACGGATGTTCTTTTTTCATTTCAACAATATCATTTAAACCATATTCCTTATCCATATCTACTCCTATAAATTTTCACTATCTAAAACAATGGTAATTGGACCATCATTACATAAATCAATTTTCATATCCGCTCCAAAGACTCCTGTTTGAACAGGTACAAACTTTGATAAAGCTTCATTGAAATAATCATATAAAGGACTTGAAATTGATGGCTTAGCTGCTTCAATAAAACTAGGACGATTTCCTTTTTTACAATTGGCATATAACGTAAATTGTGAAATTGATAAAACAGATCCACCTACATCTTGAATAGATAAATTCATTTTTTCATTTTCGTCCATAAAAATACGTAACTTCACAATTTTCGCAATCATTTTATCCACAATTTCTTTTGAATCTTGTTCATTGAAGCCAACTAAAATACAATACCCCTTTTCAATTGAAGAAACAAGTTCTCCATCAATTGTACAACTCGCATTTTTAACTAATTGAATCACAGCACGCATTATTTTTCCTCCAATAAACAAACACACATTGAAACCATTCCTTGTTCCTGTCCAACAAAACCAAGTTTTTCTCCTCTAGTTGCTTTGATAGAAACTTTAGAAATATCACAATGAAGAGAATGAGCAATATTTTCGCGCATTTGCGAAATGTAAGGAGCCATTTTAGGTTTTTCTGCTAAAATAGTCGCATCCACATTTCCAATCACATATCCCTTTTCATTCATTAATTCATAAACATGTTCTAACAATAAGATACTTGAAATTCCTTTGTATTTCGGATCGGTATCCGGAAAATGTTTTCCTAAATCCCCTAGTGCCAAAGCCCCTAATATGCTCTCCGCAATGGCATGAACCAAAACATCGGCATCCGAGTGTCCATCTAATCCTTGAAAATGATCAATTTTAACCCCACCAAGAATTAAGTCTCTTCCTTCTTTTAAAGGATGAATATCAACGGCTTGTCCTATTCTCATTTAACCCATACCACCTTTGAAGTACGTGGTTTCATTTCAACTTCAACATCACTGTAGCCTAAAATACAGTTTCCTATTCCAACATATGTGTCATCAAATCCCCATTGGCGAAGCATTTCTCTTCCTTCCATAGAATCAAATACTTCTCTGGCGCGATGAATCCAACATGAACTTACACCTAAAGCATGAGCAGCATTCATTAAATTTCCCATTGCCAAGGCTCCATCGTATTCATAAGTAGAACCTACTTTCGTATCTACTAAAACTACTATCACAGCTTGCGCTCCATAAAATGGATCAGCCGTTGAATTCATAACCGCGGCATTTAATTTTGATAATTTTTGAATTGTTTCTTCATCTTGAATCACAACAAAACCAGTTTCCTGGCGATTCATTCCTGTAGGAGCACATTGTCCTGCATATACTATTTTTTCTAAAAGTTCATCACTCACTTTAGTATCATTATATTTTTTTATACTACGACGAGTAATTAAATTTTGATAAGCATCCATTTTTTAGTCCTCCTTTGACTTTATCTATTATAACAAAAAAGTCTAGCTTGACACTAGACTTTATAGGAATTGGGTAACCAAAATCTTTTGGGGGCAAATTTTTTAGGGACGAATTTTGGGGT
>NZ_JBJEEX010000041.1:0-47539 GCF_051873495.1 Floccifex sp. | reverse complement strand
AGTAAAAGTATATTCTAAATGACTATTAGATGAGTCAATTAGAATATACCAGGAAAAAAAATGAAAAAAAAATATTTCTTTTTTGATATTGATGGTACTTTAACCAATGATGAAACAAAGAAAATTGTTCCATCAGCCCAAATCGCATTAAATAAATTACAACAAGCAGGACATTTTGTATGTATCGCAACTGGTAGAGCACACTATAAAGCACGTCCTTTTATGGAACAAGTTGGATTACACAATATGGTTTGTTGTGGTGGAGGGGCTCTTGTTGTAAAAGATGAAATTGTCATGAATACACCTTTAGACTTAGAAAAAGCTAAAAAGATTATTAAACAAGCTGAACAATTGAATATAGGCATTTTATTAATGTTAGATGACAGTAAGAAATGCTATGCCAAAAATGACTTATTCGTACAACAAGTAGGACCAAGACAAGAACCAACGGAATATGTTTATGATGAAAATCTAGATTTTGATTCTTTAACACAAATAATGAAAATTTATTTATCTGTTTCACAAGATGATGAATATAAATTAACAACTAAAGATTTATTGGGACATCTTCGTTATGTTAAAGATTATTTGATGTTTCAATATGATGCCAAAGAAAAAGGCATAGAAGCTATGATTGAATATATGAACGGAAATTTAGAAGATGTTGTTGTTTTTGGAGACGGAGACAATGATAAAGTTATGTTTGATGAAAGATGGACAAGTGTAGCCATGGGGAACGCTTGTCAATCATTAAAAGATAAAGCTACTTATATAACGGACCGTAATGTCGATGATGGTATTTTTAATATCTGTGAAAAGATGGGTTGGTTTGAACCTGTTCAATAAAAATCGCTTACAATAATTAACTATTTTTACTTTATTTGTCGAATCACTTCTAAAAATATGGTAAACTATAAGAAACAAAACTTATAGGAAAGAGGTTTATATATGGATTATAAAATTTTGTTAGTTTGCGCGGGTGGAATCTCGACAGGAAGATTGATTAAAAAAATGGAATCTTACTGTGAAGAAAAAGGTGATAATTTAAAAATGTCTGCAGCAGGCGTTAGTTCAGTAGATAAAGTCATTAATGATTATGACATTATTTTAGTTGGACCTCAAATGGCATATCGTGTTGAAGAGTTACAAACTTTAGGTAAACCGGTTGCTCCAATTGACTCTTTTGATTACGCAACAGCAAACTGTAAAAATATTCTTGCTCTTGCAGATGAATTATATAATAAATAGTTTTATTTGAAATTTTGAAAAAATCATTTATTATTAGAAGAGAATTTTTTAAATTCTCTTTTTTTAAGGTTAGAAGGATGATAGAATGTCGA
Organism: Floccifex sp.; assembly: GCF_051873495.1. Taxonomy (NCBI): domain Bacteria; kingdom Bacillati; phylum Bacillota; class Erysipelotrichia; order Erysipelotrichales; family Erysipelotrichaceae; genus Floccifex; species Floccifex sp. The sequence goes on along the minus strand of NZ_JBJEEX010000041.1, from coordinate 46,199 downwards.
AACAATATAATCAGGATAGTATTGTCATTTTAGAAGGACTTGAAGCTGTACGTAAAAGACCGGGGATGTACATTGGATCTACTGATTCTAAAGGTATGCATCACTTAGTATGGGAAATTCTAGACAATGCGATTGATGAAGCCTTAAATGGCTATGGAAACGAAATCCATATTACATTAGATAAAGATAATGTTGTTACTGTTGAAGACCATGGACGTGGAATGCCAGTAGGAAAACATAAATCAGGGGTTTCTGCTTTACAAGTAATTTTCACTGTATTACACGCAGGAGGGAAATTTACTAGTCAAGGTGGTTATCAAAGTGCTGGTGGGCTTCATGGTGTAGGTGCTAGCGTTGTTAACGCCTTATGTACATGGTGTAAAGTGTTTGTACATGATGGAAAAGACATCTGGAGCATGGAATTCAGCAATGGTGGAAAGAACATTGGTAAATTAGTTCATGAAGGAACTACAAAACGTACGGGAAGTATTGTATCTTTTAAACCAGATCCAACTATTTTCAAAAATTTAACATTCTCTTATACAAAAATTTGTGAACGAGCTCAAGAAAGTGCTTTTCTATTAAAAGGATTAAAAATCACTGTCACAGATTTGCGTAAAGAAAAACGTGAGGTTGTTTATCAGTATGAGGATGGTCTAAAAGCGTTTGTGCAAGAAATAAATTTAGAACACACGCCTATGCATGAACCTGTAAGTTTTTCATCTGATTACAATGGCATAATGGTAAAAGGATGTTTTCAGTATACCGATGATTATCAAGAAAATATTTTTAGTTTTGCGAATATGGTTCGAACACGAGATGGTGGTAGCCATGAAATTGGTGCGAAACAAGCATTCACAAAAGTTTTTAATGAATATGCTCGTAAATACGGTTTGTTGAAAGAAAAAGAAAAAGGATTTGAAGGTAGTGATGTACGAGAAGGATTATGTCTAGTTATTAACTTGACGATTCCTGAAGAATATTTACAATTTGAAGGACAAACAAAAGAAAAATTAGGAACACCTGAGGCTAAAACAGCGACAGATAATGTTGTAAGTGAATATTTACGATATTTTCTTGAAGAAAATAAAGAAATTGCGAATGTATTGGTTCGTAAAATAATTAAAGCGGCATCGGCTCGAAATGCAGCTCGTAAAGCACGAGAAGATGCTCGTAAGGGAAAAGGTAAAAATCGTACAGAGCGTGTTTTATCTGGTAAACTAGCAAGTGCACAAAGTAAGGATTCTCGTAAAAAAGAATTGTTCTTAGTGGAAGGGGATTCAGCCGGTGGTTCCGCTAAACAAGGAAGAGATTCGAAATATCAGGCAATTTTACCGTTGCGAGGTAAAGTATTAAATACTGAGAAAGCTTCTCTTGAATCTATTGAAAAAAATGAAGAATTAAATACCATAATTCATGCGTTATCAGCAGGAGTTGGTTCTAATTTCGTGGCGGAAGATTCTAATTACTATAAAGTCATTATCATGACCGATGCGGATGATGATGGAGCGCATATTCAAAATCTATTACTTACGTTCTTTTATCGCCATATGCGTGGCTTAATTGAACACGAGATGTTATATATTGCTTTACCTCCTTTGTATCGTATTGCCAAAGGTAAACAAGAATATTACTTATACTCAGACGATGAACTTGAAGAAAAGAAACAAGAACTTAAGAATGGTTATACTATTACTCGTTACAAAGGACTTGGGGAAATGAATGCTTCACAATTATGGGAAACAACAATGAACCCTGAAACAAGAACACTTGTGTGTGTTACTTTAGAAAATGCGATGATGGCTGAAAAACGTGTTAGTGAGTTAATGGGTGATAAACCAGAATTAAGACGAAATTGGATAGAAGACAATGTTGTGTTTACAATGGAAGATAACTATAAGGAGGTGGGATAATCAATGGCCAAAAAAGAAATTGCTAAAGAACCAAATATTTTAAAAAATTCATTAGAAGATATTTTAGCCGATCGTTTTTCTCGCTATTCAAAATATATTATCCAAAACCGTGCTTTACCAGATGCTCGTGATGGACTTAAACCTGTTCAAAGACGTATTTTATACGCAATGTATGAGGCAGGAAATACCTATAATAAGCCATATCATAAATCAGCTAAAACGGTAGGAAATGTTATAGGTAATTATCATCCTCACGGGGATAGTTCCGTTTACGATGCGATGGTACGTATGTCACAAAACTGGAAAATTGCTAATCCATTAATTGATATGCAAGGAAATAATGGTTCAATTGATGATGATCCAGCTGCGGCAATGCGATATACGGAAGCACGTCTAAGCAAAATTGCTAATTATTTATTGATGGACATCGAAAAAGATACAGTTGAATGGGCTCCTAACTTTTCGGATGAAAAAATGGAGCCAACTGTTCTTCCGGCAAGGTTTCCGAATCTTTTAATCAATGGTATTACCGGAATTGCAGCAGGTTATGCGACCAACATACCACCACACAATTTAAATGAAGTGATTTCTGCATGTATTTATCGTATTCAAAATCCGGATTGTACATTACAAGAAATCATGAATTTTGTAAAAGGTCCTGATTTTCCAACAGGCGGAATTGTGATGGGAAAACAAGGTATTGTACAAGCATTTAAAACAGGACGAGGAAAAGTCATTATTCGTTCTCGTGTTCGTATTGAAGAAACGAAAACAATTAAGAAAATAATTGTGTATGAAATACCTTACGAAGTAATTAAAAGTAATTTAGTTAAGAAAATTGATGATATTCGCCTAAATAAAAAGATAGATGGAATATTAGATGTTCGCGATGAATCCGATCGTAATGGACTAAGTATTGTCATTGATATTAAAAAAGATGCTCGCGAAGATCAGATTTTAAATTATTTATACAAAAATACAGATTTACAAATTTCGTATAACTATAATATGATTGCCATTGATAATAAAGCACCCGTACAAATGAGTTTAATGGCTTGTATTGATTCTTTTATTAATCACCGTAAAGATGTAGTATTACGAAGAAGTAAACACGATTTGGAATCAAAAGTAAGTAGAGCCCATATTTTAGATGGCTTAATTAAAGCCGTTTCCGTTATGGATGAAATTGTACACATCATTCGTAAATCAAAAGACAAACAAGATGCAAAAAATAATTTAATGGCTCGCTTTGATTTTACGGAATTACAAGCCGAAGCCATTGTTACAATGCGCTTATATCGTTTGACAAATACAGATGTTTTTGAACTTCAAAAAGAAAATAAACAATTAAATAAAGAAATCAAAGAATTAAAACAAATTCTAAATTCAAACGAAAAATTAGCTAGTGTTATTATTTCAGAGCTGCAAGATGTAAATGATACGTTTACAACACCACGATTGAGTACAATCGAAGACGAAATCGAAGAAATTGTGATTGATCATAAAGCTATGATAGCTGATGAACAAGTTATGGTTCCTGTTACATATGATGGATACGTTAAGAAAGTATCTTTACGTTCATATAAATCAAGTAATGAACCATTAACAAACCATAAAGATACAGATCACGTTGTTGCGAGTGGACAAGCAAGTACACTACAAATGCTTTTATTCTTCACGAATAAAGGTAATTATGGATATGTACCAATATATAAAATAGAAGAAGCTAAATGGAAAGATTTAGGAAGTCATTTGAGTTCTTATATCAAAATGGAAAACAATGAAAAAGTAATTGACGCTTATTTAATAAATGACTTTGATTTAAGTGTTCAAGTCGTTTGTGTCACAAAATATGGCATGATTAAGCGTATGATGCTAAAAGACTTAGAAACAGCGCGCATGAATAAAACACAAGCAATTATGAAAGTTGGAAGTTTAGATGAAATGATTGCTGTAAAAATTTCTAATTCGGAGAATGATCATGTATGCTTAATAACTGAAAATGGATTTGCACTTCAATATCCAGTAGATCAAATTCAACTTGTTTCAGGTAAAACAAAAGGAAATAAAGCTATGAATCTATCGCAAGATGATAGTATAGTGGATATGGTTGTGAATGATTTTAGTACTGGTTATTTCTTGATTAGTACGGATCACTTACAAATGAAACGAATGAAAACAACGGATATACAAACATTGAAGCGTCCAGCTAAAGGAAGTCGTATTTGTAAGGCTGTGAAGTCAAATCCAAGTCATATTTCAAGAATTTTTTATGTTGATATGAAAAAAGAATTTGACATCTGGGCTGATGACATATATCATTTTATGGCAAAAGACATTCCATTGATGAATGAACAAGCAACTTTTTCTTCGCCATATGGTAAAGTAGAACAATATGAATGGATTTTACCATTAGAACAAGTTCAAAAAGGAAAATGGACTGTAAACGCAGACGAAGAAGTTCAGATTTCATTATTTGATATGGCTGAATAGTTTATTGTTGTAAATTGATGTAAAAAATAGTAAAATATCTGATAGATAGTGAGGTTGATTATATGAATATTTTATCATCAATAATGTACACGCTTGTGGGTGTTATTGTTGGAGCACTTCTAGGGTTTTTTTTCACGAAAAGAAAATATGAAAAACAATTAAAAGAAAACCCTCCTATTAATGAAAAGATGATTCGTGCTATGTTCCTTCAAATGGGTAGAAAACCAAGTGAAGCACAAATTCGTCAAATCATGAAAAGTGTAAATCAAAATCGATAAAGGTTTCAAAAGAGTTCTTATTGGAACTCTTTTTTGTTATAATGAAAATATGAAAGCATTAAAGAAAATATTTATTATTTTGGTACTTATTGTTTGTATTGTTGTGACTGGATATATGTTGTTAAGTTATCAAAAATTTAAAAATATCCAAGAACAAAAGTCTATACAACAATGCGTAATAGAAGTACAAAATCAAGCTAATTATGTAAGTTATGAATATATATCGCAAGATTTGATTCATGCTACAGTTGCGATTGAAGATAGACGTTTTTATAATCACGGTGGAGTAGATTTTATTGGAGTAGGTCGTGCTTTAGTTAGTCAATTTAGTGATTCGTTTATTCGTTCAGGTGGTTCAACAATTACGCAACAAACCGTTAAAAATTTATATGGCTTATTTGATGGCAATTTTTTGGATAAAGGATGTCAAATGTGGATGGCCTGGGAACTAGAATCTATTTGTACCAAAGAAGAGATACTTGCTATTTATCTAAATATAATTAATTATGGTGATTATAATTTTGGCATTTATGAAGCGAGTACCAATTATTTTGGGGTATACCCTAGTGAATTATCATTAGCACAGGCAACTTTATTAGCAGGTATTCCTAATTTACCTGGTTATTATCAATTATCAAATCACTATGAAAATGCGAAACAAAGACAGTATAATGTTCTTGTTTGTATGGAACAATGTGGTTATATTGAAGAAAATCAAATTGATTCAATTTATAATGAATCGGTTTATGTAAATAATTATTAAGGAGGATTAATTTATGTTAGAAGAAAAAGATGTTCAATTTAATGAAGAAGAAGATGATTTATTTGAAGAAGATCATCAAACAAATGATTCAATCGGACAAGTGGTTGAAGATGTAAAAGAAAGAGTAAAAGAATACGCTGAGTCTGAAAAAGTACAAGAAACAATTAGTAAAGTCAAAAATCAATCCATTAATGCGTATAATACCGTTAAAGACAAAGTTACTTCAAATGAAACAATCAATGAATTTGTTGAGAATTCAAAAGAATCAATTAAAAACAACGAAACAATTCAAAATTTAGTTGATAAATCAAGTCAAAAAGTAAATGAATTTAGACAAAGTGATTCTTTGAAAAATACAATTGATAAAGCAGAAGAATTAACAGGAAAAGTTTCTAAGTCTATTTTCAAGGGATTAAGAAAAATTGTTAAGGAGAAAGAATAGCGACAATGTCGCTTTTTTCGAATATGAAGAAAACGATTATTTTTGATTGGAACGGGACATTAATTGATGATACAAAGTTTAGTCTATATATTGAAAATCAATTATTTAGAAATAGAAATTTACGAGAAATATCATTGGAGGAATATCGTGAAAAATTTTGTTTTCCAGTTATTGAATATTATAAAAATATAGGCTTTGATTTTAAACACCATTCTTTTGAACAATTGTCTACGGAATTTAATGAAATCTATAATCAACAATATCGACAATGTAATTTAATGGAAAATACTTTACCTTTATTAAGAAATCTAAAAACAAGAGGAATTCATTGCTTAATTTTAAGTGCATCACATCAAGATCATTTAAATGAACAAGTCCGTTATTTTAATTTGGATTCTTATTTTGATGATGTGATTGGCACACAAACGATTCATGCTGTGAGTAAAGTGGAACAAGGAATGAATTGGATTCAGTCTCACAAAGAAAAGAAAGAAGACTGTTTATTTATTGGCGATACGATTCATGATAGTGAAACGGCTAAAGCTATGGGAATTGATTGTATTTTAATGGATAGAGGACATCAGAATTATGATGTTTTAAAAGAAAGTGGAAGAATAATAATTCATGATTTAATGGAATTATTGAATCACATATAGGAGGAAAAATGGAAACAAATATTATTCATTCTGGCTTGCCTGGATTGGATCAGAAATTAGATGGAATACGTCAAGGAGACAATATTGTATTTCGTACCTTAAATTTAGAGTATTTCCGTTTTTTTGCACGTCATTTTGTGTATCAGGCACTAGAGGATAAAAGAGATATTCACTATATTCGTTTTGGTAAACATAAGCCAATGATTAATAACGTAACCAATGTTTTTGTTCATCAAATTGATCCAGATGAGGGATTTGAAACATTTTGTCTGGAAACATATAAATTAGCGAATATGGCAAGAGAAGCTTCGTTGTTTATCTTCGATAATATTTCAATATTAGTGGATTACTGGAATACAGATTTAATGCTTGCGAACTTTATAAAAGTTAGTACCAAAGTGCTTTCTGAAAAAAAACATGTCACTTTGTTTCCTTTACGAAGAGGGTCTCATTCCTATGACAGTACAAGTCAAATACGTGAAAGCACACAAATTTTTGTTGATATATTTTACGATGATGGGCATTATTATTTGACACCATTAAAAGTAGAAAACCGTTATAATCCGCAAATGTTTATTCCTCATCGCATTGATGAAGACTTAACATTTCATCCGCTAACTTATTCTACCTCTTTAGCTAAATACTATAAAGCTGTAGAGGAATCAGGGGCAGCTGAACAATTACAAGATTCATGGGATCGTTTTTTTTCATTGATGCAGCTAAATTATTCTAAAAAAGAATTAGTTCCCGCGGACAAAAAGAAAATGTGTTCAATGTTAATGAGTGATGATGAACGAATGCAAAAATTGATTGTTGAGAACTTCAAAAACAGAGATTTTATTCAACTTCATTCTCGTATGATTGGAACGGGTAAAATAGGTGGTAAAGCTTGTGGTATGCTTGTCGCAACGAAAATTATTATGCGACATTGTCCAGAAGTAGCTGAACATTTGGAACCACATGATTCTTTTTTTGTTGGTTCTGATATCTTTTATACATATATGATTCATAATGGTTTTTGGAATTTATGGATGCAGCACCGTGCGAATCCAGAAAACTTAGAAATTGCCAAAGAAATTCAAAATCGTTTATTGAATGGAAAATTACCAGATTTCATTGAAAAACAATTTAAAAGGGTAATTGACTACTATGGAACGTGTCCTATCATCGTACGTAGTTCTTCTTTCTTAGAAGATGGCTTTGGGAATGCTTTTGCTGGTAAGTATGAATCTGTTTTTTGTATTAGTGGGGACACATTAGAAGATCGTCTAATTATTTTTGAAAAAGCTGTTCGTATTGTATATGCTTCAACAATGTCACAAAGCGCTTTGGAATATCGCCGTAGAAGAAATTTGTTAAATGTCGACGAACAAATGGCTTTGTTAGTCCAACGTGTCTCTGGTTCTCATTTAGAAAATTATTATTTTCCAATGGCAGCAGGAGTTGGATACTCTTATAACAGCTATCCTTGGAGTGAAGAATTAGACCCCCATGCTGGTATGCTACGATTAGTGGCAGGATTAGGAACGCGTGCTGTAGACCGTACTCCTGGTGATTATCCACGTTTAGTTAATCTAGATAAGCCTTCGTTGTCTATGTATTCAACTAGTAAAGATAGACATCGTTTTTCACAACGTAAGATGGATGTATTATCGTATGAAAATTATGATGTAGTATCTAAGAAAGTTGAACAGATGTATCCGGTAATGTTACCATGGCAAAAGAAATTGTTGTTTTCACATGATACGGAAGCTGAATGGGTTTTTAGAGATAGGGGACAATATCGTGAGGTTTTATTTACAGATTGTCAACAATTAATCAATAATAAAGAATTTATCCAGATTATGCAGACAATCCTAAAAACATTAGAACACTTTTATCAAACTCCTGTAGATATTGAATATACTGTAAACGTCTCACAAGCCAATGAATTATTTATTAATTTATTGCAGTGTCGTCCTTTACAGGCAATGCAGAATAAGAATATCCAGTTACCAACTTTGACAAAAGAAAATATTTTCTTTGAAATTGATAAAACGTGTATGGGAGAAAGTAGAAGTATTCCAATTGATGTTATCGTATACATTGATCCGTTTGAATATTATTCATTGGAATACAATAAAAAACCAGATATCGCAAGAATTGTTGGGAAAATAAATAAAATTTATAAAGATAGAGGATTACATTTGTTACTTGTTACGCCAGGTCGTATTGGTACATCTTCTCCTGAATTGGGTTTACCAGTTTCTTTTGCGGAAATCAGTGAATTTAATGTAATTATGGAAGTGGCATATAGTAAAGTGGGTTATCTTCCGGAATTGTCGTTTGGGTCTCATATGTTTCAGGACTTAGTTGAAGCTCAAATTCTTTATATCGCATGCATGGAAAATGAAAATACTAAGAATTATAATTTGAAAATTTTTGAAACTTTAAATGAAAGAACTGATGAAATCGATGATGATTATCGAGCTATTATTCATGTTTATGAACCGAAAAATATGATTTTAGCTTATGATAATATTAAAAGAAAAGTAATTTGTGGAAAAGCAGACTAAGGTCTGCTTTTGTATTTTTTGGTCAAAATTGTGGTAAAAAATAAAAAAAACTCAAAAACCTCTTAAAAACAACTATAAAATGTGCTAATCTTTAAACTATAGCGGATATAAATATATATCATACGGGTTAAAACAATAGAAAGAGTGAAAATTATGAAACAAGTTAAGATTACTGAAACTGTTTTGCGTGATGCTCAACAATCTTTAATCGCCACACGTATGCCACGTTCGGATTTTGAAGATATCTTAGAAACGATGGATCAAGCTGGGTATTATTCATTGGAATGCTGGGGAGGCGCAACATTTGATTCTTGTCTACGTTATTTAGACGAAGATCCATGGGAACGATTACGTTTTATTCGTTCAAAAGTAAAAAATACGAAACTACAAATGTTATTGCGTGGTCAAAATATTTTAGGATACCACCATTATTCAGATGCAACAGTTCGTGCCTTTGTACGTGATTCAATTAAAAATGGAATCGATATTATTCGTATTTTTGATGCCTTGAATGACTATACAAACATTGAAGTAGCTGTTGATGAATGTATTAAAGCGGGAGGACACGCTCAAGGAACAATTTGTTATACGACAAGTCCAATCCATGACTTAGATATGTTTGTTGATTTAGGAAAACAATTAGAAAAAATGGGATGTCATTCTATTTGTGTTAAAGACATGGCTGGAATAATGACGCCACAAGTTGCATATGATTTAATTACAGCTCTAAAGAAAAATGTATCAATCCCTGTTGTATTACATACACACTCAACAACAGGATTAGGACAAATGACTTATTTAAAAGCTGTAGAAGCTGGTGTTGATGTGATTGATACTGCTATTTCATGTTTAAGTGGCGGTACAAGTCAACCTGCTACAGAATCAACTGTATATGCTTTAAATGAAATGGGATATGATACGGGATTAAAAATGGAAGATTTAAAGAAAATCAATGATCATTTTGTTCCTGTAAAACAACGTTTTATTGATGATGGACAATTGAATCCAAAAGTCATGGGTACAAATATCGATGCTTTAAATTATCAAATTCCAGGGGGAATGCTTTCTAATTTAATTGCTCAATTGACTGCACAAAATGCACTAGATCGACTTGATGAAGTATTAGAAGAAACCCCTAATGTTCGTAAAGACTTAGGATATCCACCTCTAGTAACTCCAATGTCACAAATGGTTGGTGTTCAAGCGGTAATGAACGTATTATATGGTCGATATAATTATATTTCAAAAGAAGTAAAAGCATATTTACGTGGAGAATATGGTAAAGCACCTGGTGAAATTAATAAAGAATTACAAGAAAAAGCATTAAATGGTGAAAAACCAATTAGTGGTCGTTATGCCGATACAATTAAAAATGAAATGTCTGATGCAGTGAAAAAATTAGGAACGTATGCAACAGATGAAGAAACTGTATTATCTTATGTTTTATTCCCTCAAATTGCTGAAAAATTCTTCAAAGACCGTGAAGAAAAGAAAGCATTGGTTGCGAAATATACAATTAGAGAGGTTGAATAACTATGATTGAATCATTAACAATGGGTGAAGGATTAAAAATTGCGTTATATGGTTTTACAACTGTATTTATCATGTTAGCGTTGTTAATGGCCATTGTTTCACTTCTTAGTAAAATTGTTACCAAGATGGAAACTAAGAATAAACAAATAGAAGCAGAGCCTGTTAAAGAAGAACCACAAGAAAAAGTGGTCTCAAATGTGGAATACACAGGAGAAATTCAATTAATTGATGTGGATGAAAAAACAGCTGCTTGCCTTATGGCTATTGTAAGTGATGAAACAAAAATCCCACTTGAAAACTTAATCTTTAAGAAGATTCGATTATTGGAGGAAAACTAACATGAAATATGTAATTACATTGAATGGAAAACAATATGAAGTAGAAGTTGAACAAGGACAAGCAACAGCAAACTATGTTGGAGAAGTGTCTCAACAACCTGTTGTTCAACCACAACAAACTGCACCTCAACAAGCTCCTGTTACACAACAACATCCTGTTGCAGTTGGCGCTGGAGAACCAGTTAAAGCACCTATGCCTGGTACAATTTTACAAGTAAATGTATCAAACGGCCAAAAAGTAAAAGCAGGAGATATTTTATTTGTGTTGGAAGCTATGAAAATGGAAAATGAAATTGTAGCTCCAACGGATGGTACAATTACTTCTGTTGTTGTCAGCAAAGGTGCATCTGTACAAACAGATGATGTCCTTGCAACGTTGCAATAGAGGTGATTCATTATGGAATTATCTTTCTTTGGCGTTTTAGGTGAAATATTAGGATCAAGTGGATTTGCTGGTTTAATTCAAGATCCTAAAAGAATCATAATGATTTTAATTGCCTGTGTTTTATTATATATGGGTATTAAAAAGAAATATGAACCATTATTGTTGATTCCAATCGCAATTGGTATCTTATTATGTAACTTTCCAAGTACAGGGATTTTAAATGCACCTGCTGATGGACAAAGTCCTGGATTTTTGTGGGTATTGTATCAAGGGGTACAGCATGCGATATATCCATCGATTATTTTCCTTGGAATTGGAGCGATGACTGATTTTGGGCCATTGATTTCTCGTCCATCTTCATTATTATTAGGGGCAGCTGCCCAATTTGGAATATTTACAGCGTTCTTATTAGCTCTTGCTCTAGGATTTGACCCTAAAGTAGCTGCTGCTATTGGTGTTATTGGAGGAGCGGATGGACCTACAGCTATTTTAGTTGCTTCTCGTTTAGCAGAAGATTATTTACCAGCTATTGCGATTGCTGCTTATTCATATATGGCTTTAATCCCAATGATTCAACCACCTCTAATGAAACTTGTTACAACCGAAAAAGAACGTAAAGTTGAAATGAAACAAATGCGTACAGTTTCTAAGACAGAAAAAATCTTATTCCCAATTGTGGTTATGATTTTCGTTATTTTATTAATTCCAGATACTGCGCCATTAATTGGTATGTTGATGCTAGGAAACTTATTCAGAGAAAGTGGTGTTACAGATCGTTTAAGTGATACAGCGCAAAACGCATTAACAAACATTGTTACAATTGCTTTAGGATTATCTGTTGGATGTAAGGCAAGTGCATCAACTTTCTTATCAATTGAAACAATCATGATTATTTGCTTAGGTTTATTAGCATTTATGCTAAGTACTTTAGGTGGATTACTTTTTGGTAAAATCATGTGCAAATTAAGTCATGGTAAGATTAATCCTTTAATTGGAGCTGCTGGTGTTTCTGCTGTTCCAATGGCTGCTCGTGTAGCACAAGTTGAAGGACAAAAAGCAAATCCAAAGAATTTCTTATTAATGCATGCAATGGGTCCAAACGTTGCAGGTGTTATTGGTTCAGCCGTTGCTGCTGGATTCATGCTTAAAATATTTGGAATGTAAAAACTCGGAATTCCTAGTTTTTTTTGGATAGTATTTATGAAAGAAACATATATGAATAAAAAAGATATTTTATCAACAGAAGGAATAAAAAAATATTTAGATTGTAATTGTGAAATTCACTATGAACAAGAAGTAACATCCACGAATTCTTGTTTAGTTCAACTCGCAAATACAAATATAAAAGAAGGATATGTTTTAGTTTGTTCATCACAAACTAAGGGAAAAGGAAGAACAGGTCACTCATTTTATTCTCCAAGCCAAAGTGGTGTTTATTTATCCGTTTTACTACGACCTGATAAAAGTCCTATGGAGACTACTAATATAACACCGATGGCCGCTGTGGCAGCTTGTGAAGCAATTGAAAAAATTAAAGATGTCCATCCTCAAATTAAATGGATTAATGACATATTTGTGAATCAAAAAAAAGTATGTGGTATCTTAACGGAAGCATCCATTAACACTGAAAAGAAGTGTATGGATTATGTAGTACTAGGAATTGGTTTTAATGTCTACGAACCTCAATCAGGTTTTCCTCATGATTTAAAAGATATTGCAGGGTCTATTTTTGATGAAGAAATTGAAGATGGAAAAAACAAATTAGTAGCGTATTTTATTAATTCATTTTTCCATTATTATTCGAATTGGAATCGAAAAGATTATTATCAAGCATATAAAGATCGATGCATGATTTTAAATAAAAAAGTATTAATCAAAGAAAATAATCATTTTAAAGAAGTATTCGCAAAAGATATCAATGAAAACTTTGAATTAATCATTGTTGATGAAGGTTCACAGAGAATTGTGAATTCTGGTGAGGTTCATATTAATGCGAAATTTATTTCATAATTTAAAATATGCAAACAAAAGAACTAACTAAAATTTCATTAATGAGTGCTTGTTTATGTCTAATATGTCCTCTATCTATTTCAATTGGACCTATTCCTATTTCACTTGCTTCTTTTATGGTTATGGTGACTGGTTACTATTTAGGAAGTAAAAACGCAACAAAATCAATTGTACTGTATATAATGATAGGCTGTATTGGTTTACCTGTATTTGCTGGATTTAAAAGTGGTTTTACTACTTTATTTGGCATAACAGGAGGATATATTATTGGCTATATTCCTTTGGCGTTTTTTTCGGGAATTCAAGCAAATTCTCATATACACAGAATTGGATATATTTTGATGGGAACTTTATTGTTATATGGTATAGGACTAATATGGTTTCAAATATTGACAAGTTCAACTTTTACAGAAAGTTTTCTGATTTGTGTATTACCATTTATTCCTGCTGATATCATTAAAATATTATTATTTTTGATAATTCAACCTAAATTGAAAAAAGATATTCTCACTTAAAGTGATTTAAGTGGGAATTTTTTTACAAAATTGTTATAATAGGCCATATGGAGGAATGAACTATGATTTGTAAACAATGTCAAAGTGAAATATCCGATGACGCTAAATTTTGCCCGAACTGTGGTGTGAAAATAGAAAAAGAAGAACCAGATGAAAAAGAATGGTTTTTTGTAGAAAATGCTAAATCAAATGGAAAATATACAAAAGCGGAAATGATATCTTTCTTTAATGAGGGAAGGATTACAGCTTCTACTTATGTATGGAAAAATGGAATGGATGATTGGAAACATTTTAATGAAACAGAACTGGCATCTGTTGAACCGGAATGTGATCAAGTGCAAGAAGAGCATATTGAAGAACAAACAGTTGAAAAAGAAACAAATGAATTTAATCAATGGTATTATATCAACGCTCAAAATGAACAAGTCGGACCAATCAGTGAAAATGAAATCATTTCATTGTTAGCCTCAGGTACATTAAATCAAAATACATATGTATGGTGTAGTGGTATGGAAGACTGGGAATTTGTTAAGAATACACCTTTAAGTGTATACTTAAAATCTCGTAAGACAACGGAACAGCCAAAACAAGAATCGTATACGCAAAATACTTCTTACCGTGTTGAGAAAAAGAGTATTGGTCTATATTTATTATTTTCAATTGTAACTTGTGGTATTTTTTCATTGTATTGGTTATATTCCATTGCTCGTGATATTGAAACAATGGAAGGACGCAAAGCAAGTACGAGTCCCGGTATGGTGGTTTTACTTTCACTTGTTACATGTGGAATCTATGAATTATATTTCTACTACAAAGCATGTAAAAGAATTCATGCTTTACAATTCAGTAATGGATATGTTGCAGCCGATGATTCTGTTATTTCCTTGATTTTGGCATTATTTGGATTGGGAATTGTTTCAAAATGCATTATTCAAAGTACAATCAATGATATCCAAAATTTTGCACAATAAATATTTAATAGGAGCAGCAATAATCATTCTGCTCCTTTTTTATCGTTGCCCATTCCAATTTATAACGGGACTTCCATGTCCTGGCTGCAACATGAAAACAAGTTTGTATTATTTACTACATGGTAATATTGAATTGTCTTTGTACTATCATGCTCTATGTATTCTGACAATTATCTTGTTGTCTTTGGCTTTTCTATGTAGAAAAAATAAAAGAATTGTGAAATTAATACTAATTATATGGTGTTTGAGTATGGTTTTATATTATGTATTGCGCATGATTTATATTTTTCCAGAAGCACCAATGAATTATTATGACAAAAGCTTATTAGGAGGGCTTTATGAAAAAGCTTTTATTTATCATTAATCCTAACTCAGGAAAGAAAAAATCAAAATCAGATTTAATAGATGCTTTGGTTTCTTTTAGTGCTCATTATCAAGTTGAAGTATATTGCACTACCAAGCAACTCGATTGTCTTCAAATGATTCAAAACAAAGGAAGTCTATATGATGTCATTGTTGTTTCAGGAGGAGATGGTACTTTAAATGAAGCTGTAAATGGTCTTATTTCTTGTGAGAAGAAACCATTACTTGGATATATTCCAACTGGTACAATGAATGATTTTTCAAAGAACTTTGATTTAACTCCATCATTTGAACAAACAGCTAAGAAAATTGTCCAAAATAGAACTTTTAAATTTGATATTGGAAAAATAAATAATTATTATTTTGCTTATGTTGCTGCTTTTGGAGCATTCACGAATGTCAGTTATGAAACACAACGCGAACTTAAAGAAAACTTAGGAGACATTGCTTATTTGTTAAAAGGAGTATCTGAACTTCCTAATTTAAAGCCATATCATGTTAAAATGAAAATTGATGAACAAAATTATGAAAATGATGTTTTAATGGGTTTGATTGTTAATGGATATCGAGTATCGGGAATGGATGTTATTGAAAAAGATGATCATTTAATGAACGATGGGGTATTTGATTTAATTCTTGTTGAATGGACAGATAATTTATTAGAGTGGATTCATTATCCAATTGGTTTATTAAAACCTAATATTACAGCTAAATTTGTAAAAAGAATTAAGGCAAAAGATATTGAAATTGATTTTGATAGTCCGATTAGTTGGACATTAGATGGTGAAAAAGGAGAAGAGAATACACATTTTGAGGTAAACAATTTACCTCAAGCATTGGAAATCCTATATTAAAAGCTTATTCATGAAAATTATGAATAAGCTCTTTTTTTTGTTGGCGAGTTAATTGTTTAATGGCGTATTCTCGTTTTAAAGCATCGGATTTATTATCGAATTGTTCATAATAAACAAGATGAACAGGACCCCTACAACGAGTGTATTTAGCACCTTTTCCGGTATTATGAAGATGAATTCGATGCTCGACATTGTTTGTATATCCCGTATAGTATGTTTGATCATTACACTCTACAATATATACATAATGCATAAAATCTCCTATAAAAAAAACGAAGAACATCTTCGCTATCGTAAAATGGCTGGGGTACAAGGATTCGAACCTTGGAATGTCAGATTCAGAGTCTGATGCCTTACCGCTTGGCGATACCCCAATTTGCTTTTTAATTCTATCACTAAATTGTCAAAAATCAACTTAAAATTAATTGAAACTAAATGACTTTACGGTATAATTAAGACGTTGTTAAAAAAGGAGTGGAAATAAATGAAAGTTCGTACAAGATTTGCACCTAGTCCAACAGGTTATATGCACATTGGAAATTTGCGTACTGCTTTATTTGAATATTTAATCGCAAAAAAAGATGGAGGAGACTTCATTTTACGTATTGAAGATACAGACCAGGGACGTAAAGTTGATGGGGCTGTTGATATCATTTATGATACATTGAAAACTTGTGGTTTAAATTGGGATGAAGGACCTGATGTTGGGGGAGACTTTGGTCCTTATGTTCAAAGTGAACGATTAGGAATGTATAAAGGATATGCTGAAAAGTTAATTGAATTAGGAGGAGCTCATTATTGTTTTTGTAAAGAATGTGAATTAGAAGCACAAAGACAAGAAGCGGGTGATTCTTTTAAATTCGTTGATCCATGCAAAAAATTAACGAAAGAACAAGTTCAAGCAAAACTAGATGCTAATGAAGAATATGTTATTCGTCAAACAATTGAAAACGTTGAAATGACTTCTTATTATGATGAAGTTTATGGGCAAATTGATGTAGATGCGGATGTTTTAGAAGAACAAGTATTAATTAAGTCTGATGGGTTCCCAACATATAATTTTGCTAACATTATTGACGATCATACAATGAATATTACACATGTTGTAAGAGGTAATGAATATTTATCAAGTACACCAAAATATAACTTAATTTACGATGCGTATGGATGGGATCGTCCTACTTATGTTCATGTTCCACCTGTAATGAAAGATGAAACTCATAAGTTATCTAAACGAAATGGGGATGCTTCTTTCCAAGACTTAGTTGCCAAAGGTTATTTACCAGAAGCAATTATTAACTACATTGCTTTATTGGGATGGTCTCCAGAAACAGATCAGGAAATTTATTCAATGGATGAGTTAATGAAAGCTTTTAAAGTAAGTCGTATTTCAAAATCAGGTGCCATTTTTGATATTGATAAATTATCATGGATGAATGGAGAATACATTAATAAAATGAGTTTAGATGAATTCTATGAAATGGCTAAACCTATTTTAGAAGAAATTGTTACTAAACCATATGATTTAAAAGAAATTGCTTCTTTAGTTCAACCTCGTATTAAAAGAATCCATAGAGATGAAATTGAACCATTAATTGATTTCTTTGAAGAATTACCTGATTATGATTTAGAAATGTATAAACATAAAAAGATGAAAACAACCAAAGAAAATTCAATTGAACCATTAAAAGAAGCTTACCAAGTTTTATCTGAATTAGAAGATTGGTCAAATGCACAAGATATTCAAGATGCTTTGATGACTTTACCAGCAAAACTAGAAGTGAAAAATGGTCGTGTATTATGGCCTGTTCGTACAGCTGTATCGGGAAAACAATTTACGCCTGGAGGAGCTATGGAAATAGGACATATTCTTGGAAAAGAAGAAACGCTTCGTCGTATTCAAATTGGAATTGAACGATTAGAAAAGGACTTGGCTAATAATCAATAATGATTGAAATTCTAATTAAAGTCGCTGAATTTGTTGTGATTTTTATCATTGGATGGGCATTAGGTCCATTCTTAAAAAACAAAATCATAAAGTTATCGAAAAATGTTCAAGATCAAGGTGTTATTACTTTTATAGGATCAAGTATTTCTGTGATTATACGTGTCATCTTTGTAGTTATAGCGCTTGCTAGTGTTGGAGTTGATATATCGATCATTGTCGGTTCATTTTCAGCTTTAGGGTTGGGTATATCTTTGGCTTTAAAAGATAATATGGCTAATGTAGCTGCCGGTCTTCAAATTCTATTTACTAAACCATTTCAAATAGGTGATTATATTCAAGTAGATGAATCTGAGGGAGTGGCAAGTCGTATTGAAGTAATGTATACAACTTTAACAACTGTTTCGAATCAAGAAGTTATACTTCCTAATTCGATGATTATTAATCGAGAAGTAATTAATTATTCTAAAAATAAAAAAAGACGAATTCATATACAAGTACCAATGTCTTTAAAATCCAATCCAGATGTATTATGTGGTGCATTTAAAGAAGTTGTTCTTGCTAACGATAAAGTTTTAAAAGAAGAAGATATTAATGTTGTGATTGAAAAATTTGATCGAGATTATTATATTCTTGGCATATTTTGTTGGACGAGTATTGAAACGTATTGGGATGCATTATATGAATTAAATCAAGCCGTACAAAATAAAAAACTGGAAATGAATATTCCAGTTCCATCTCGTATGATAGGAATTGACAAATAAAGTCGATTCCTTTTTTATATGAGTTCATATTTCTTGAAAGCATTGTAGATACCATCATTTAAAAGTGAAGTGGTAACATCGTCACAATATTCTTTCACTTCTTGAGGTGCATTTCCCATGGCAATGGAAATATGAGATTGATCAAACATAGGTAAATCATTAAAACCATCGCCAATTGAAATGACATCATTTTTAGTTAATTTGAAATAATCAATTAATGTTTTCATTCCTGTTCCTTTAGTAACGGCTTTATTTGAAATTTCACCGCTTTGGGATCCCAATGGTGCAAAAGTAGCAGGTACAAGATCGTAATTGTCTTTGAATTCATTTTCTATTTGTTGATAAGAAAGATGAGATTCAATAAAAGTTACTTTATTAATATTTTGTTTTGATAATTCTTCATAAGATAAAACAATTGATTGATGACAAAGAACATAAACTGTATTTTTTATTTTTTCTTTTTCTGGTAAATGTGAACAATATTGTTTTTCTAATTCAACTAAGCGTTTTTTTGCAATTTCATTTACGAAAATAGTAGATGAACTTTCTAATAAAACAGGAATGTTATTTGTTTTTATAAAGGCAAGTAGTTCATTAATTTGTTTAGAATCAAAATAGATGTCTAATAAATCTTTTTGGGAAGTATAAATTGTTGCACCTGAACCACAGACAATGCCATCAAAAGGAATTTTTAGTAACTCGCCAAATATTTCACATCGCTGTCTTCCTGTACATAAACAAACTTTGTGCCCTTTGGCTTGTGCTAAAGCTATAGCTTCTTTTGTACTATGCGGAATAAGGCCACTATGATCAAATAATGTACCATCCGCATCTAAAAAAATTATCTTCATTTCTTTTCCTCACTAAACAAATGATACTAAAGATTTTTGATTTGTAAAGATAACTTGAGTTTTAGGGGCTATTTATAGTATCATTTATAAGACGAATGAGGGATGTTATGTTACAAAATTTAATTATTTTAGGAATTGTTCTTTTAGTTGGTATTGTTTTAGTTTTGATTCCAACAAAGAACTGGAATAGAATACTTAAACCATTTACTTTATCCACAACTGGAATTCGATATATTAGAAGGCGTAGAGATCATGTTGATACATTGGCAAATGTATTTTTATTTGTATCGGCATTATTTTGTATTCTATATTGGATAATTCCTTTTTATCAAATTTTTTATGTATTATGGTTATTGTTTTCTTTCCTATGTACTTTTGCCCAAGCAAGTAGAGTAAGTGCTTCAGCTAGTACAGCCGTTGGAAAAATTACGTTGTTTGGTGTTTACTTGATGTTTGGAATTGGTTTAGTTGGAGGAATTGGATTATTGAATAATAATGTTGCTTCTGCCTATGTTTCCAGCTTTTTCAAGGACATCATACAAGGAAATTTATTAAATCCATATTATTATTTTACGGATCCAACGATTACGGTTGTAGTAACAGAAGGAATTATTTTATTTTTTCCTTGTTATTGTTTATGGGCGCAATTCAAATATATGCGACTAGAGGATACATTTAAAGCAAGATGGATTGCGACTTATGTTTTAAAAGTTATTTTTGTTTGTGCACTAATGTATGGTATATCCTCTTTTGGATTTGACTTTATAAAAGTCGTTTTTCAAATAAAAGATATTTAAAAAGACGATTTTTCGTCTTTTTTTTAGGAGGTTTAGATGAAAAAAGAAATTGTCGATAATTGTATTGAATGCATAAAAAATAAACAATGGGTAGAATTTGAAGATGGATTCCCATTTTATAATCCGGCTATTATCGCTTTAGAAGATGAATTATACGCCACTTTATGCATGGATGCTAATTATATAGAAAACTACAATAATATTAAAGATATTCCAATTAATGAATTATCTATTACGCAAATATATACGTATCTTAGTTATATTTTTAAAACGGAACAATTTGTGATTGGTCACATTGATCAATATTGTCAAAATGGAATTTTAGAACAATTATTAGAAAGAGTGTAGAAATGGCAAAGTTAATATTTAATTATGGAGCGATGGGGTCTAGTAAAAGCGCAAATGCTTTAATGGTTTTATACAATTATGAAGAAAGAAATCAAAATCCTATTTTATTAAAACCTAATATTGATACACGAGATGGACAACATATGGTCAAGTCGCGTATTGGTTTAACGCATCAATGTGATTTGTTAAATGAATTCTTAGATAAATACCATGAAAATAATGAATACGTTGATCAATTTGATGCCATTATAGTTGATGAAGTACAATTTGCTTCTAGAGAACAAATCGATGATTTGTCTGATATTGTAGATTTTCATAATATTCCGGTTATATGCTATGGATTACGATGCGACTTTCAAAATGTATCTTTCCCAGGTTCTATGCGTTTAATGGAAATTTGTGATGAAATTAAAGAAATTAAAACAATTTGCTGGTGTGGTAAAAAAGCTGTATGCAATGCCCGTTATAATGAAAATGGAATTGTAAAAGAAGGAGATCAGGTTGTATTAGGATCAAATGAATCTTATATTTCTCTTTGCCGCAAGCACTTTAAATTAGGACAATTAAAAAAGGATTAATATGATTTGTATTTCACTTTATTTTGATGAACAAACAAATGAACGCTTTTCAAGGTTATCAAAGAAAATTCAAGAATTTACCAACGTATCTTATGAAATTCCTTATCACATCACATTATGTGCAGGATATCAAAATTTAAAACTTGATTCAGTATTTTCTTCATTTGATATTGAATTTGTTTCACTTGGTATATTAAATAATAGTATATGTGTATTTCCAATCATTGATGCATCATTATATAATGCCTATAAAGTAGCACAAGATACTATTGATGAACAAAACTGTAATCGATATTATCCTAAAGGGAAAATATTTAGTCATGTTACACTTTGTAAACATTTAACATCAAAACAATTGAGCGATGTTTTTTTAGCTATTCAAAATAATTTCAAACCCTTTAAAGGAAAAGTTGTTAGATGTTCGATTACTCAAACGAATCCTTATCAAGAATTAAATATATATAAGTTGAAAGAAGGTGACTAAAGTGAAAAAGAAATGTGATTATTGTGATAATTACTTCGATGATAGTGAATCAAATTGTCCTTATTGCGGAGCTCCTAATGAACATATTTCTAGAAATAGTGATCAACAACCTCAAACAATAAGTGAATTAAAACAATGGTATGTATCTCATAATTTACCTGATGAAAAAATCACGCGTTTCTTTATTGGAAAAGATGTGAAAGAAGCTCGTTGTTTTGGTATTTATCAAGATGAGAACAGCGGAGATTTTATTGTTTATAAAAATAAAGACGATGGATCTCGTTCGATTCGTTATCAAGGAAAAGATGAAAAGTATGCTGTAAATGAACTTTATCAGCGTTTGCGTGCAGAAATTTCAAATCAAAAAAAAAATACAAGACCATCTTCTTCTAAATCAACAATAAAAAGAAGAAAAAGTAATACTTCCTTTCAAATCATATTTGCATTAATCATTCTATTTATGATTTTATCTTTTCTTTTTCAATTTAGTTTTGGACCTAGAATAGGATATTATCGATATAACGGAAGAGAATATTATTACACAAATAATAACTGGTATTACTACGATGATTTTTTAGATGATTGGTTGTATAGCGATGATGTCGACTATGAACTTAATGAAGATGCATCGGATTACTATCAATCAAAGGACTATAGTTCACAATACGGAACTTCAGATTTTGATGATAGCCAATGGGCTAGTGATGATTCTGATTTTTCTAGTGACTGGGACAATGACAGTTCTTGGGATTTTTCTGATAGTTGGGATTCATCAAGTACAGATTGGTCGAGTGATTGGTAATATGAATGGTATAAAAATTTTTTGTGTGGGTTATTATGGAATCAAAATTATATGGAACACAATCTACAATGAATTAAAAAAGAGAGGCATGAAAAAGCCATTAAACGATGTTGTAAAAGATATTTATGATGAAGGTCGTTATAAACAATTCATGGATTATGAAAAACAATGCCGTACTTTATCTTTACTTCAATTGATATTAGAAGCTTTATTTACTTGTTCTATGGTTTGTAGTCCTTTTTTTGAATGGGTATCACAATTTAGTGTTTATCAATCTCTTTTAATTTCGATTGTAGTTTTTATGATTTGGGATGCTGCACTATCATTTATTATGCAGTATTATAAGACTTTTGTGATTGAAGAAAGATTTGGAATGAATAAGATGACCAAAAGAAAGTTTAATCATGAGTTTCTTATTGACTTAGTGTTTTCTTTTATTATGTCAGTCACATTCTATTTTCTTTTTACTTATATTTTAGAAAATATCACATATTGGACACATGCATTTCAATTGTCATTTTATAAATTAATGGGGATGATTCTAGGTATTGGTATTCTTATTTTGTGTTTAGTATTTATTTTTGTATATTTATCATTTTATGTTATGACTAAGCAATATACATTTACTTCACTTGAAAATACGGAACTCCTTGATGATATTCATAAGCTTTTAACTGGATGTAAAAAGAAGGTCAAGAGTATAAAAGTGTACGATGAGTCAAGGAGAAGTAATAGTAAAAATGCTTTTGTGTTAAAGCTTCCTTTTTTTAGGATGATTGGAATTGCGGATAATTTTTTAAATGAAAATTCATATAATGAATTATTGGGAGTATTAGCTCATGAAGCAGGGCATTTAAAACATAAAAGAAAATGGTATAACCATGTAATGTATTTCATAATTTTAGTTTTAATTTTGTTTATTGTATTTATTTTTTATCATTTTCAATGGATTCAAATGAGTATGGAATATATTAATCAAAGTTTTGGATTCGTAAATAATGTTTATTATTTATATTTTATTGTGATTGATATGTTAATAGAACCTATTTTATTTTTGGTTTCTGTATTCCATAATTATGTATCACGACAAGAAGAATATGAAGCGGATAGAAATGTTGTACAAGAAGGATATGGTAAAGATTTGATTGCATTGTTCAAGAAACTTTCTCGAGATGAATTAGTGGATGTAAATCCACATCCGTTTATTGAATTTATTGAATACGATCATCCAAGTATTACGCATCGCATTCTTGCACTATTAAATTGATAAAAATTACATCTTTGTGTATAATCTATAGTCGAGGGTGAAAAAATATGAAGTCAATGGGAGATATTTGTATTGATTTTCGAGATAATTCAATAGAGGAAATTAATACTATAAAAGATTATTTTAGAGAAAATAAATACAATGATATGTGGGTCAAAGAAGGAAAATTAACGGATAATATTTTTATGACGACACATGATTTATCTTTTACTTCTGTTTGTGTTCCAGAAGGAACATTTGAAAGTGTTAAAACATTTTTGAACGGTTTGGTTAATCAAATTCCGTCTATTAAATTTAAAGGATTGGTTTTGGAAGAAAAAGATAACTTAACAAGGGAATTACGAATTAAAAAAACGGAAAAAGATGATAAAGTGGATTATGATTTTTTAGAAAGAGAAGCAGTTAATCGATCTGATATTGATTCACTTGTGATTGATTTACATAAATTAGGAAAAGATGATCAGGAAATCGCAAATGAATTAGAAATTAATGTTCACTTTGTAGAAGATGTTTTAGAATAAAAATGGTAATAAACCATTTTTTTCATATATATAATAATTTTATGATAAAATCTGTTGTATAATAAAGAAGATGAATTAGTACCTTGGTACAAACCCATCTTCTAATATCGGATTCAGTTCTTCTCTTGTATAATGATCAATTTCGATGTAATTATCATTATGAAGACGGGAAATAACTTGTTTTATATCCATTGGATTTCCTTGAATTTCCATTGTGACAGAACCATCCGATTCATTACGAACCCATCCCGTTAATTGATATTGCATAGCAGTTTGGCTAGCTACAAAGCGAAAACCAACGCCTTGTACTTGTCCATAGAAATGATAGCGATAGCGTTTATCATTAGGATTTAAGGGTTTTAGTACTTGTTTTTTCTTATTAAATGGAAACATATATATCACCTACGTATATTATATCGTTTTCTAAATTTATTGACTAGGGGGATTTTATGGAGAAAGTTCAAATTGATACATACCGAATTTGTGATGAACAAGGTCGTGAAATGGAATTAGCGTTAATGGATGTCTTTGAAAAAGATGGTGTCCAATATGCTTCTTTGTCTGAAATAATTGATGATGAAATACAAGACGATGTTTATTTGTATCGTTGTCATGGCTCAGGAATGGATATGACATTTGAAATGATTGGTGAAGATGAATTCTTTGACATTGCTGAGTATTACATGTCTTTTTATGATATTTAATTTTTATCGCAAGAAGAGTTGGTCGTTTTTGCCAGCTCTTTTTTAGGAGTAACTATGAAAAAATTAGAAATTGATGATTCAAGAGTAGATACTTTATTTAAATCTAAATTTTTAAATGTCTATGATATGCATTATTGTAAAGATTCACATTACTATAATGCATC
The DNA here is from genome assembly GCF_051873495.1 of Floccifex sp. Classification (NCBI taxonomy): domain Bacteria; kingdom Bacillati; phylum Bacillota; class Erysipelotrichia; order Erysipelotrichales; family Erysipelotrichaceae; genus Floccifex; species Floccifex sp. The sequence continues at coordinate 20,905 of NZ_JBJEEX010000041.1, read as the reverse complement.
AAGACGAAGCAAAGATAATTTAGTTTGTTTAAAAAATAATGAACAATTCAAAGCAATGAAACCCGATGCCGTAAGTTGTGTTGTTGTAGTAGAACAACAAGAACCTAAACTGGTTTTATGCAATGAATTTCGTTATCCTACTGGACAATTTTTATTAGGGGTTCCAGCTGGATTGGTTGATGAAGAAGATTTAGATATTATTAGTACAGCACAAAGAGAAATATATGAAGAATGTGGTTTAAGTGTGCAAAGAGAAGATATCTCTATAATTAATCCACTTTTATTTTCATCTCCGGGTATGACAGATGAATCCAATGCGTTGGTATGTGTTAAAATAAAAAATATTTCAAGTTTATCTACTAAAAATATACAAGGAAGTGAATTATTTGATGGGTTCACGTTATTGACACAAAAACAAGCACAAGATATTTTAAAACAAGGAACAGATCAAAATGGTATTTATTATTCCGTTTATACTTGGGCGGCTTTGATGTATTTTGTATCGGGAATGTGGCAATGAAAATAGGATTTTATGTATTGATTTTATTATTGAATATTTTATCGATAAGTTCTTGTTTTAGTTTATTGTGCATAGAACAAGTAAATGCGATTGTTTTGTGTCGTTTATTCTTTTGTGTGTTTATCATTTTAGGTATCTATTTCATTTTAAAATTTTATTTAAAGAAATTATATAAATGTTTAAATGAATATAGTTTTTCAATTGGCGTTCTTTGTCTTTTATTTGGTTGTATAGGATGTATTCAAAGTAATGAGATTTCAAATTACTTCAATATATGTATTGGTATTTTAGTTTTAGTTATCGGTGTTTTATCTCTACAGTGGACGATACAACTTTATTATTTAGAAAATCCATTTTATGGTTCACAGCTTATAATTTCATTGGTTATGATGGTTTGTGCGGTTTGTGTAATCATGGATTTTTCAATCATATATGTAATTGAGGATTTTCCTATCTGGTTGTTACTTATATGCTCAATTTTGAATTTAATATCTTTAATTATTGTTTCGTTGTCATTAAAAAAAGGACAACAATTAGAAGAAAGGGAAGAAAATGATAAAACAGGATCTATTGATTAATCAAGAAGAAAGAGAAGCGTTTGTGGATTTATTAATTGAATTGAATGACCGCTATCAAAAATCAAAGAAAACATTTAAAATTGTTGCGATTATTGGACTAATCGCAGGCGTGTTTTTCTTATTTCATGGTTCGATAATTGTACCTTTGGTTTTTGTTTGTCATTTTTTCTTTTTTATGTATATGTCTCAAACAGGACTCAAGAAAAGAATGACTAAACAACTAAATAAAGAGTTTCCTGAAGATGGAACATTAATTCGCACATATACATTAACAGACGAAGGAATGTCGGTTCGTTCTAAATATGGATTTGATATGTATCCATGGACTTCCATTATGAAAGCAGGAAAATATTATCATTATTATTATTTTTATCGCAGTGATGGCCAAGTTATGTTATTAGATCATCGTTTATTAAGTGAACAAGACGAACAAGGTGTTTTAGATTATATAAAGAAAGTGGAGAAAGATAATGGAACTAAATGAAGATAATTTATATACTGTATTTACTAGTTGTCTTCCAGGACAAGATAGTGAAGAAAAAAATTATGTAGCTGTACAATTAATGACAGCACAAAATGGGTTCACCCAAGTAGATAATCCCATTTATTTGGATAAGAAAAAAGTAATGAAACATAAAGAAGAAATTGATTCTTTCTTTGGTCAGCTTTATAGTGTACATCATAGTAAAGTAAATATTATTGACATCAATGAAATTTGTAAAAAATATGATGGATCGTATTGGGCAAAGCAACCGGCATCAATTTTACAGCTTTGTTACTTAGGAATTGTTACAGGAAATTGTCATCCTTTGTACAATAATACGAAATATCAAACAGTTGTATTACCATTAAAAAGAGAAATTGAAAAAACAACGAGTTAGGAGTTTATATGAAAATAACATTTGCACATTGTAATTTATTAGATGGAAATGAAAATATGGTTATTCAAAAAAATGTGAATGTCATTATCGAAAACGATAAAATCATTGCCATTGATTCGGATAAAGTAGAAGGAACAATTATTAATTGTGCAAATAAATATATTTGTCCAGGACTTATTAATATGCATGTTCATTTGTCAAGTGACGGTTCATTTGATCAAGAAAAAATGGCTAAGCATACGGCATCTTTAGTTAATTCTAATATTTTAGGAAAGCATTTTGGAATTCGACTTTGTCAAAAATATGCCTATACACAATTAATGTCAGGTGTCACAACGATGCGATGTGTAGGTGGTTTATCCGACGTAGATAGCCAAATACGAGATAAAGTAAATCAAGGAAAGACTATTGGACCAAGAATGATTGTTGCCAATCGTGCCATTACTATGAAAGATGGTTATATGAATCATCAAGGTGCCTATGAAGTGAGTGATTTAGAAGAGAGTAAAGATGCTTTGAATCGTTTACTAAAAACAAAACCAGATTTCATTAAAATAATGGTAACAGGCTCATTGACGCAAAATAAAATAAACGATGTCATGATGCCAGAAGAAATCATTCGTTATGTCACAGCAACCGCTCATCATCACCATATACAAGTAGCTGCTCATGCTCAAAATGAAGAAGGAGTGCGTCGTGCTTTAGAAAATGGTGTTGATATAATTGAATATGGATCTCATATGGATGAGCGGTTACAGTCTCTTTATTTACGAAAAGGAGCTAAAATCATATCCGTTTTATCAGGAGTCATTCCATATGCGAAGTTTGATAATACCGTAACCGCTGTATCAAATGAAGTAAAAGAAAACGCTAAAAATGTATTAGATGGTGTTATTGATAATGTGAAACAAGCTATTCAACATGAGATTCCAGTAGGAATTGGAAATGATGCAGGAAGACCATTTGTACGACATTCTGATTTTTATAGGGAATTAATTTATTTCAAAAATTATATGAAGGTATCCAATCAATATACTCTTTATTGTGCTACAAAAAGAAATGCACAACTATTAAATATTGATTCAATAACAGGTACTGTGGAAGTTGGAAAAAAAGCTGATTTTCTTATCTTAGATGAAAATCCAATTAAAGATTTAAAGGCGTTATCCAAAATTAATACAGTTGTATTTGAAGGAAGAGTGTTTTCTCATCCATCAATTAAAAAGAATCGAATAAATGAAAGTATTTGGGATATGTATGGCTAGAGAAGCAATTTAAGCTTCTCTTTTTTTTAATGAAAATTATTTTCTTAAAACATAGTGACAAATGAAAGCGTTTACAGCATATTAAAATTAGAGATAATGAAAGGAGGTTAATATAATGAAAAGGAAAAATCAGATCACAAAGTTATTATCTTTATTCACAAGTTTTATGATGATCATTAGTATGTTCACTACCAATGCTTATGCACATGGTCAAGGGCAGGAGGATTGGAACGGACCAGGATCATCGACTACTGTAGATCACATTGACATCGAAATTAATGCAACTGCTGTATTGGTATTAAATGATAAAACATATACGCAAGATGTTACATTAAACACTAATGATTTTGCAAATGTTCAAATTAGTTCAAATCCTAATGTTAGCTTTAATACGACAAGACTTTCAACAAGTACAGATAATCAAGGAAAGTCACAAGTACGTATTGAAGGTACGTTCCCAGTTGGAACGAAAAATAGTCCTGTTCAATACACAGTTTCAATTCGCCCTAATGTAACGTTTGTAGATGCTGGTTCAATTACAGTTCCTGTTACGTTATCTGCTTCATTTAACTATTGGGATACTGGGAATGCATGTCCAGGACTTGATAACTCACGTGGATCATGGCAAAGTGGTTCTATAATTCATGGTTCCGGTATGGATTTCACTTTCGCAGCTGGTCAATCGAATCGAGGATTGATTACAATTCAAAAAAAGTTAGTGGCGTTGATTTAACATCCGATAAGATATATTCATTTGGATTGTACACAGGAAACACTTTATATCAAAAAGTTGATGTAACAGTAGGTGCTAATGAAGTTGGTTTAGGTTATGCATATGTTCCTTATGGTACATATACAATTGCAGAAGTAACAGACACTGCTACTATTAATGGTGCTTCTCCAACGGTTACAATAAATACTCCAAGTGTAACTGTTAGTAGTGCCAGTCCTACGGAAAATTTTAATGTTGTCAACACATATAACATGAAAACGAGTGTCAAAGTATCTAAAGTATGGAATGATGGTAATGATCAAGATGGACTTCGTCCGAAATCTGTTACCATTAACTTATGGAAGAACAACAAGGAAACAAATCAGACATTGACATTAAGTGCAGATAATAATTGGGAAGCAACTTTTAAAGACTTAGATAGCTATGAAAATGGCCAACAAATTGCATATACTGTTAAAGAAGTTTCTGTAGATGGTTATACACCTGAAATTTCTGGTACGCAAGCAAATGGTTATGTCATTACTAACACACATACACCAGAAACAATTACAGTATCAGGAACAAAAACTTGGGATGATAATAATGACCAAGATGGTATTCGTCCAAGTTCAGTTACCATTAACTTATTGCAGAATGGTAAGACAATTGATTCGAAAGAAGTAAATGCAGATAATAATTGGACATATTCATTTGATAATTTATCTAAGTATGAAAATGGGCAATTGATTACTTATTCGATTACTGAAAATCCAGTTGCAAATTATTCAACTTCATACAACGGATATAATGTAACGAATAGTTATACTCCTGGTAAGAGATCAATTTCTATCAGTAAATCATGGGATGATGGTAACAATCAAGATGGAATTCGTCCAGAGTCTATCACTGTACAATTATTAGCTAATGGAAAAGAATTTGATGAGAAGACAATTACAGCAAATGACAATTGGACAACAACATTTACAGATTTACCAGTAAAACAAGCTGGAAAAGAAATTGAATATACAGTTAAAGAAGTATCTGTTAAAGGTTATACAACAAAGATTACTGGTGATGTTACAAATGGATTTGTGATTACGAATACACATACACCAGAAGTTGTTAGTGTAGAAGGAACTAAGACTTGGGATGATAATAACAATCAAGATGGACTTCGTCCAAAATCTATTACCGTAAGATTATATGCTGATGGTGTAGAAGTTGATTCTAAAGAAGTATCAAGTGATACAAAATGGACTTATTCATTCACTGGTTTAGCTAAGAAACAAAATGGTAAAGAAATTAAATACACTGTTTTTGAAGATACAGTTAAAGGATATACGGCAACATATAATGGATACAACATCACTAATAAACATAGTGCTGAACAGACATCTGTTTCTGTTCAAAAAATCTGGAATGATGGCAATAATCAAGACGGATTAAGAACCAATGCAGTCGTTGTTAAGTTATTAGCTGATAATCAAGACACAGGTAAAACTGTTACTTTAAGTGATGCGAACAGCTGGCAAGCCGTATTTGATAACCTTGACAAATATGTATCTGGTAGATTGGTTCAATATACAGTTAGTGAAGATGAAGTTAAAGGATATACTTCTGAAATTACCGGAGATGTATATACAGGTTATGTAATCACAAATACTCATAAACCTGAAACAACATCAGTAAGTGGAACTAAAACTTGGTCTGACAATGATAATCAAGATGGTATGAGACCTGAATCGATTACTGTTAATTTATTGAAGAATGGACAAACAATTGATTCTAAAGTTGTTACTGAAAAAGATAATTGGACATATTCATTTGATAATTTAGCTAAATATGATAATGGAAAAGAAATTACATATTCAATTACTGAAAATGCTGTTGAAGGATATAGTACAAGTGTAAATAAATATGATTTGGTAAATACGCATACTCCAGGTAAGACAAGTGTCACAGTTACAAAATCTTGGTTAGATGCTAATGATCAAGATGGACTTCGTCCAGAATCTGTAAGTGTTAAGTTAATCGCAAATGATAAAGAAACAAGTAAAACATTAGTTCTTTCTGATGAAAATAATTGGACAGGATCATTTGAAAACTTAGATGAATACTACAATGGTGAAAAGATTGCTTATTCAGTAGAAGAAATTAATGTTTCTTCTGATTATGAAGCAAAAATTTCCGGTGATATGACAAATGGATTTGTGATTACCAATACTCATTCACCAGAAACAATTTCTGTATCTGGAACTAAAACTTGGTCTGACAACAATAACCAAGATGGCATGAGACCAAAGACTATTACGGTTAATTTATTTGCGAATGGTGAAAAAGTTGATTCAATCGAAGTAAGTGAAAAAAATAATTGGACATATTCATTTGATGATTTAGCTAAATATGATAATGGAAATGAAATTACATATACTGTAACTGAATCAAGTGTTGAAGGATATAGTGTAGAATACGATGGAAACAACATTATTAATACGCATACTCCAAAACAAACAAGTGTAACTGTAATTAAGAACTGGAATGACAAAGATAATATCGATAAAAAACGAGTATCGTATGTTGAAGTTCAATTATATGGAAATGGAACACTCGTTGACACTGTTATTTTAAATAAAGGAAATGATTGGCGTGGTGTTTTCGAAAATGTAGATCTATATAATAATGGAAAAGAAGTTGTTTACACAGTTAAAGAATTGACGAAAGTTGATGGATATACAACGACTGTGACTGGAAATGTAGAAGAAGGTTTCGTTGTAACAAATAGTTATGTACCTGAAACTAAGAAAAAAGAAACAACAAATACAGGTGTACACAACAATCCAAGTGGTTACATTTATACTTTACTTGTAAGTTTGGTAGATATTGTTTCCTTATTATTAAGAAAAAGACATTATAGTTAACCAATAGAGAGAGGATGATAAGTCCTCTCTTTTATAATGGTATATGTTCATGAAATTGAGACAATTGTATTCTTTTGTTTGACAAAATTTATTTTTTCTTTATAATCGAATCTATACAAAATGCGATGAAAAGAATAGTAAAACAAGGATGTTTTAAAGAGACTTCTTGGTAGGTGGAAAAGAAGAAATTAATTGTTTGAACACATCTTGGAGCAGTATAGATGAACTAAGTAGTTTATAACGTAATCCCGCGTTAGTGGTTTGAGGTGCATTGCACGAAATAAGGTGGTACCACGTGAGTTAGCTTTCGTCCTTTGGATGAGAGCTTTTTTGTTTATTTAGCAGGAGGATTTTATGGAAAAAGTACAATTACCAGAAGGAATGAGAGATTTAGTGTTAGATGAATGCCGCAATAAAAGATGGCTTCAAAATAAAATTGAAACTATTTTTGATTCATATGGATATCAAGAAATTATGAGCCCTACCATTGAATACTATGCGACATACGCAAATGCATATGAAAATATAGTTGAAGAAGATAAATATAAATTCTTTGATCAAAATGGACGAATTCTGATGCTTAGAAGCGATATGACCGTACCTATCGCAAGAGTATGTTCAACTAAATTTAAAGACACCAAACCACCATATCGCTTCCGTTATACCTCTAATGTTTATAAAGTACGCCAAAAATTTAGAGGTAAACAAAGTGAAGTAACGGATTGCGGAATTGAATGCATTGGACTTGATCATAGTAATTTAGAAGTTCTACTATGCGCAATCGATGTTTTAGAAAGCTTGAATTGTCCATATACATTAGAAATTGGTAACGTAAATTTCTTTAAAAAGGCAAGCTCTTATTTTAATTTAAGTTCTGAAAAATTATCAGATCTAATCAATCGTAAAAGTATGGTAGAACTAAAAGAATTTTTAATTCAAAATAATGTATCCCAAAAAGCATATGAATTCTTTATGAAACTACCTTTTTTATCAGGTGATGCCTCTGTTCTTGATGAAGCATTAGAATTAAGTTTTAACGATGAAATCGAAGCCGTTGTTTTATCTTTAAAACACTTACATCAAATGTTAGAAAAAATGGGTGTAAGCCAACATATTAGCTACGATTTAGGGAAAGTACCTCATTATAAATACTACACTGGAATTATATTTGAAGGATATGTTTCAGGTATTGGAACGTCGATATTAAATGGAGGAAGATACGATTCTTTATTAGATAAATTCGGCTATGATTTACCAGCTTGTGGGTTTAGTGTAAAACTAGATTCTTTAATTGATGTGATACATCTAGAACCACAAAAAAAGATGGTTGTTTACTTTCCGATATCAAAACAAGTCGAAGCCTATATGAAAGCCAAAGAACTTCGCAAAGAATATCAATGCGTAGAATGCAGAATATATGATGAAAATATAATTACTGTAAAGGAGGAAATGCGATGAGTATATCAATTGCCTTAACAAAAGGACGACTCGAAAAACAAACCGTTTCGATGTTAGAACAATGTGGATATGGAGTTGAAGCATTGAAAAATAAAGGAAGAGCACTTGTATTTCCAGACTCTGTTTATGATATTTCTTATTTTTTAGTAAAATCAAATGACTGTATAACATATGTGGAACATGGAGTGGCGGATATTGGTGTAGTTGGTAAAGACACATTAATAGAAGGTGGACAAGACTATTATGAATTACTGGATTTAGAAATTGGAAAGTGTAAATTTATTGTTGCTTCACTTCCTGAAAATGAAATATTTAATAAAGTGGGACACATTAAAATTGGTACAAAATATCCAACGGTGGCAAAAAACTATTTTCTATCAAAAGGAATGGACGTAGAAATTATTAAAATTGATGGTTCTGTTGAATTGGCTCCTATATTAGGATTATGCGATGGAATTGTTGACATCATGGAAACCGGGACGACATTAAAAGAAAATGGATTAGTTGTTTTAGATACGGTTTGTGACATTAGTGCTCGGGTGATTGTTAATAAAGCGAGCTATAAACTAAAAAGAAAAGAAATCATGAAAGTAATTACGGACTTAGAAAGAATGGTGAAAGAAAATGCTTCAAATAATTGATAAAAATAATACTAAAGAATTAACGCAATATTTAAATTCACGAAACCAGGAAATAAGTAGTGATGTTTTAGTGGCAACATCTAAAATAATTGAAGATGTAAGAACCAATAAAGATGAAGCGTGTAAACGATATACGAAACAATTTGATGGCATCGATATTGATTCATTTAAAGTCTCACAAGAAGAAATTGAAAAAGCTATTTTAAAATGTGATCCATTCTTTTGTGAAAGCATGAATAAAGCAAAAGAAAATATCATCTATTTTCACCAAGCCCAAAAACAAAATAGTTACCTTCTTCAAAAAGAAAAAGGAATTTATTTAGGTCAACGTGTTTTACCACTTGATTCCGTAGGAATCTATGTTCCAGGAGGAAGAGCACAATACCCATCAAGTGTATTAATGAATGCCTTACCTGCAAAAGTAGCGGGTGTAGAAAGAATTGTGATGGTTACACCACCTTCTAAAGATGGAAGCATTCATCCAAACATTGCTTTTGCGGCTTCTATTGCTGGGGTAACGGATATCTATAAAATAGGAGGAGCCCAAGCTATTGCAGCTTTAGCGTATGGAACAGAAACTATTCCAAGTGTAGATAAAATTGTTGGACCTGGAAATATCTTTGTGGCCGCTGCAAAAAAACTTGTTTTTGGAAAAGTAGACATTGATATGATTGCAGGACCAAGTGAAATATTGGTAATTGCCGATGAAAAAGCAAATCCATCTTATATTGCCGCAGATTTATTGTCACAAGCTGAACACGATCCTATGGCTAGTTCCATATTACTAACAATTTCATCTTCTGTATTAGAACAAGTAAACGAACAATTGCGTATTCAAAGTGCCGTTTTACCTAAAAAAGAAATCGTTGAACAATCGCTAAAAAATTATGGAAAAGCGATTCTTTGTGACTCTATTGATGAATGTATAAAAATCAGCAATGCCATAGCGCCTGAGCATTTAGAATTAATGATAGAAGAGCCAATGCCTTATTTAGGAAAAGTAAAAAATGCCGGATCGGTGTTTATGGGATATAACACATGTGAAAGTATTGGAGATTATTTTGGAGGAACGAATCATGTTTTACCTACAAGTGGCACGGCACGTTTCTCTAGTGCATTAGGCGTTGATAGCTTTATTAAAAAATCAAGTTATTTATATTATTCCCAAGAAGCAATCCAAGACTATGGAAAATATATTGTTGCGATGGCTCAAGAGGAACAGCTACAAGCTCATGCGAATGCTGCGAAAGTGAGAATGAAAGATGAAGAAAATTGAAAGTTATCAAACGAATACAAGCAAAGGAATTTTATTGAATGCCAATGAAGTAAGTGACAATCTTTCCCAACAAATAAAAGAAGAAATAAAAAAAGGAATAGATTCCATTGCGTTTAATCGATATCCTGATACAGATTGTGTTGAATTAAGAAAAAAATATGGACAATATATAAATATATCCTATGAACAAATCCTATGTGGAAATGGTTCCGATCAAATGCTTGATTTAATTATGAGCTACTATTTAGGACCCGATAAAACAATGTTGACCCTTTCACCTGATTTTGGAATGTATGACTATTATGCATCTAGATATGGTGCAAATATTCTTAAATTCAAATGTGAAAAAGATGGTTCCTTTGATATTGATGAATTTATCGATTATGCGAAAAAACAAAAAGTGGATTTAGTGATTTTTTCAAATCCCAATAATCCTACTGGACACTATTTAGATAACTCGCAAATTCTTAAAATAGTTGAGGCACTACAAGATATTCCTTTTATAGATGATGAAGCTTATATTGAATTTGCTTGTGAGAGTATGATTCAATACGTGAACCAATACAATAATTTTTATGTGACACGAACACTATCCAAGGTTTTTGGATTAGCTGCGATTCGTACAGGTTTTTTGATTGGGTCAAAACAAAATATTGAAATACTCTCTAAAATAAAAGTACCTTATGCCTTAAATTCTATTTCACAAATGATTGCTGTTGTTGCTTTAAATCATATAGATGAAGTAATGGAACGCATTGAACCAATTAAAGAAAGAAGAAATCAATTAATGAATGCAGAATATAAAGACATTATTGTATATCCTTCCAGTGCTAACTTTGTGATGGTTACATGCTCTAATATTTCTTATTTAAAACAATTATTTGAAAATAGAAAAGTAATTATTCGTACATATGTTGATTGTGATTATGTACGCATCACAATTGGAAATGAAGAAGAACTACAAATTATACTAGATGTATTTGATCAATATGAAAGGGACACGATATGAGAAACGCTAATTTAATAAGAAATACAAAAGAAACTCAAATTGAAATGGCATTAAATATAGATGGAACAGGAAGCAATGAAATTGAAACAGGAATTGGTTTTTTTGATCATATGTTGACACTATTTTCTTTTCACTCTAAATTCGATTTAAAATTAAAAGCAAATGGTGATTTAAATGTATGTGATCACCATACTATTGAAGACGTAGGAATACTTCTTGGAAAAGCGTTTAAACAAGCATTAGGAGATAAAAGAGGAATCGCACGCTATGGTTTTTTCTCTTTACCAATGGATGAATCTTTAGCTCAAGTATCGATGGATATTTCAGGACGTCCTTATTTGGTTTTTAATGCCACATTTACGCGTGAGACTATTGGAAATTATTCATGCGAAATGACAGAAGAATTCTTTCGAGCTTTTTGTGTGAATGCTGGAGTTACTTTACATATTAATGTATATGGAAAAAACGATCACCATCAAATTGAAGCCATCTTTAAGTCCTTTGGACGAGCATGTAGACAAGCTGTACAAATTGAATCCGATGAAATTCCAAGTTCAAAAGGAGTTTTAGAATGATTGGAATAATCGATTATGGCATGGGGAATCTATACAGTGTGTACAATGCTTTAAATCATATCCAAGCACCTTGTATAATCACAAATTCAAAAGAAGAACTTGAGAAATGTGAAAAATGGATTTTACCAGGAGTCGGGGCTTTACCTGATTGTATATCTAACTTAAAAGAACTTGGATTATTTGACTATATTAAAGAAAAAGTACAAATGGGTAAACCATTATTAGGAATTTGTTTAGGAATGCAAGCTTTATTTGAATATAGTATGGAAAATAAATATTGTGAAGGATTTGGATTTATTAAAGGTCATATAGAATTAATGAAAGATGACTCTGTTCGTATTCCACATATCGGATGGAATTTATTAGAAAAGAATCAAGACAATGCTCTTTTTGATTATTTAGAATGTGAACCCTATGTTTATTATGTTCACTCATATTTTGCACAAGACTACAATGAAGACGATTTATTAGGTTATTCAATGTATGGCAATTTAAAAATATGTGGTTTAGTACAACATGAAAATGTATTAGGAGCTCAATTTCATCCTGAGAAAAGCGCTGAAAATGGATTGAAAATATTAAAATATTTTGTGGAGGAATTTGTATGATTATTATTCCAGCAATCGATATAATTGAACAAAAACCAGTTCGCTTATATCAAGGAGACTATAATAAAAAAGAAGTCGTAGGAAGCGATGTATTATCAATTGCCATGTCTTTCCAAAATCAAGGAGCTCAATACGTTCATTGCGTTGACTTAGATGGAGCAAAATCAGGAAAAAAAGAAAATGCGAAATTGATTTGTGAAGTAGCTCAATCTTTATCCATTCCAGTTGAAGTGGGTGGAGGAATTCGTACGATGGAAGACATTTCCTTTTATCTTGATAATGGTGTATCTCGTGTTATTTTAGGTACGGCTGCCATTCAAGACGAAGAACTCTTAAAACAAGCACTAGCGAAATATGGAACGAAAATTGCGGTAGGAATTGATTGTAAAGATGGCATTGTTGTTGTGAATGGCTGGTTAGAAAGCAGTGAGATGTATTATGTTGATTTTGCAAAAAAAATGGATGAATTAGGTGTTCAGACAATAATATTTACGGATATTTCTAAAGATGGTACATTGATGGGACCTAACTTTGAAATGTTGAAAACACTTAAAAGCAATGTGAAATGTGATATTGTTGCCTCAGGTGGTATTAAAGATATGACTCATATTAAAAGTTTGAATGAATTAGGTTTATATGGAGCGATTACGGGAAAAGCCATGTACACGAATTCTTTAAATTTAGAAGAAGCAATTTTATATTGCCAGGAGAACTAAAAATGCATACAAAAAGAATTATTCCTTGTTTAGATGTTAAAGATGGCAAAGTTGTAAAAGGAATTAATTTTGTGGGATTAAAAGAAGTAGGAAATCCTGTTGAGCTTGCCAAAGAATATTATTTGCAGCAAGCAGATGAATTAGTTTTTTTGGATATAACGGCAACACATGAAAATCGCGATACAATGGTTGAAGTTGTATCTAAGGTTGCTAAAGAAATTTTTATTCCTTTTACTGTGGGTGGTGGAATTCGAAACATTGAAGATATTCACAAAATGCTTTTAGCAGGAGCTGATAAAGTATCCTTAAATAGTGCAGCTGTTCAAAATCCTGAATTAATTTCCTTAGGTGCTAAACGATTTGGTAGTCAATGTATTGTCTTAGCTATTGATGCAAGAAAACGAAGCAATGGCGGATGGAATGTCTTTGTTCGTGGTGGAAGAGAAGATACGGGAATGGATTTGTTGTCTTGGGTGAAAAAAGGCGTTGAATTAGGAGCTGGAGAAATTTTATTAACTTCTATGGATGCAGATGGTACCAAAAAAGGATTTGATATTGAAATGTTAAGAGCAGTTCATGATATTTGTAATGTACCTATCATTGCATCTGGGGGATGTGGTTCTCTTGAGCACTTTGCAGAGGTCTTTGAAAATGATTGTGCGGAAGCTTGTTTAGCAGCTTCTTTATTTCACTATAATCAAGTAACAATCCCACAAGTAAAACAATATTTATCGAAGAAAGGAATTCCAGTTCGCTATGAAGATTGATTTTGAAAAAAATAATGGTCTTGTACCTGTTATTGTACAAGACGTTCAGACTAATGAAGTTTTAATGCTTGCTTATATGAACGAACAAGCATGGAACATGTCTTTAGAAACGAAAGTCGCAACATATTGGTCACGTTCTCGTCAAGAGATATGGATAAAAGGAAAAACAAGTGGTCATTATCAATATATAAAAGAAATTTATATTGATTGTGATGAAGACACGATTTTACTTAAAGTAGAACAAATTGGGGCAGCGTGTCATACTGGTAACCGTTCTTGTTTTTATCGTAAGGTTGAATTATAATATACTTCAAAGGAGGATTTGATATGAATTGTTCAGATCCAATTGGAGTGTTTGATTCTGGTTTAGGCGGAATTAGTGTTCTACATACTTTAAAACAAATACTTCCTGATGAAAATTATATTTTTTTCGGGGATTCTAAATATAATCCATATGGAATTAAAACAAAAGAAGAAATCACAGCTCGTTGTATTGAAATCTGTGATTTTTTCATGATAAAAAAAGTAAAAGCGATTGTGATTGCTTGTAATACAGCAACTAGTGCATGCGTTAATTTATTAAGAGAAAAATATGATGTACCTATCATTGGTATGGAACCTGCTTTAAAAGTTGCTTGCGAAAAAGGAAAACATCAAAAAATTGTTGTATGGGCAACAAACTTTACCTTAAAAGAAAAGAAATTCGTCGATTTAATGTCGCATTTTGAAAATGATCACGAAATAGAAAAAATTCCTTGTCCTAAGCTTGTTCGTTTAGTTGAAGATGATCAGCTAGAAAATAAACACTTAATTGAATCGACGCTACAATCTTATATTCCAAATCATTCTTTTGATAGTATTGTCTTAGGATGTACTCATTTTGTGTTTTTTAAATCGTATTTGCAGAACCTATTAAAAGATGTGTCAATCATTGATGGAAACGAAGGTACAGCTCGTCATGTAAAAGAAATATTGATGACAAATGATTTATTAAATAAAAATGGAGGAACTATTGAATTTCATAATTCATTAGATAGTGAAATTTCTTTATCGAAAAAATTATATTCCTTTTTAGATACTTATGAGAGAACATAAATATGTGTTTTCTCTTTTTATTTTATTGACATTTTTTTTTATTGGACTACTATTCTTAAGGAAGGTGAGAGTATGGAATATAGTATATTAAGAGATTTAGCGATTATCGTTGTTATGGCTAAAACTTGTGGTATTATCGCCCGTAAATTTAAAATTCCCCAAGTATGTGGTGAAATTATTGCGGGATTATTGATTGGACCTAGCGTATTAGGATGGGTTCAACCAACTGATTTCTTAGCTCAAATGGCTGAAATTGGTGTTATTTTATTGATGTTTTCAGCAGGTTTGGAAAGTGATCTTCACGATTTGATGAAAACAGGACCAAAGGCTTTTGCGATTGCTTGCGGTGGAGTATTTGTTCCATTGGTTTTAGGAGCTTTAATGTCTTTTTGTTTTAATGGATTTGCACCGATTGGATCATTAGAGTTTTTTCAAAATGTTTTTATTGGATGTATTATGACGGCAACAAGCGTCAGTATTACGGTACAAACATTGAAAGAAATGGGTAAGTTGAGTACTCAAACAGGTACAACAATTGTATCTGCAGCTATTATTGATGATGTTATTGGTATCATTGTTTTAACAGTATTAATTGGATTTAAAGATACAAGTGTAAAACCCGCATCGGTTATTATTAACACAATTTTATTCTTTATTCTAAGTTTGGTATTAGGTGTAATCATCTATCGTTTCTTTAAAAAATTAGATAAAGATAATCCTCATACCCGTCGAATTCCTATTTATGGATTAGCGCTATGTTTGATTATGGCCTATGTTGCCGAAACTGTGTTTGGTATTGCCGATATTACTGGAGCATTCATGGCTGGTCTTATTTTATGTAACATTGATGATAGTAGTTATATTGATCGTAAAATGGAAGTATCAAATTATATGTTTTTTGGACCTGTATTTTTTGCCAGCATAGGATTAAAAACACAAATTGATCACATTTCTATGCAAATTATAGTCTTCTCAATCGCATTTATTATTGTTGCATTGTTGGCAAAAATTATTGGATGCGGTTTAATTGCTAAAATTTGTGGATTTGATAATAAAGATTCTATTCGTATTGGTGTAGGAATGATGACGCGTGGCGAAGTTGCTTTGATTGTCGCTCAAAAAGGATTGTCTGTTGGTTTAATGGATTCCGTTTTATTTACATCTGTTATTTTGTTGATTATTGTATCAAGTGTCACAACACCAATTTTATTAAAACTTCTATATAAAGAAGATCCTACATTAAAAAATGCATAAAATGCTTGTATTTGTGTAAATATAAGACTAAACTAATTAAAAATAAAAATAATTGTTTTACTTGAGGCGCATCGATTAAGAGTACGCAAGTCGGAAAGGATGAGATGCCGAAGTCTAGAAATAGGCTGGGGGTATATAGAATATATATATCACTGTCATTGAAAATCAATGGAGAGCTTGTAAAACAGGTAACCAACCATTATCTGTTTTGATAATGGTATTTTTTTTTTAGGAGGAGAGAGCATGAAAGAAAAGAAAAAGTGGCAAATGCCACATGCGTATGTCATCATTTTCACAATGACAGTTTTAACAGCTGTTTTGGCTAATGTTGTACCTGCAGGAGAATTTGATCGCATTATTGATGCATCTGGAAATGAAGTTGTCGTAGCGAATAGCTTTCATTATGTTGACAAAGTAGGTTGTTCAATTTTCGATATGTTTAAATCCATTCAACTTGGATTTGTGAACGCTGGACAAATTATATTTTTTATTGTTTTTGCGTATTTCTTTGTTTATATTTTGATGAAAAATGGAACATTTGAAGCAGTAGTGGGATGGATTTTACGTAAAATAGGAAACCGTATTGAATTAATTATTCCTGTTTGTATGATTTTATTTGGAATTTTAGGATCTACGATGGGAATGTTTGAAGAAACATATGGATTGATTCCTGTTTTCATTTCTATCGCATGTATACTAGGATATGATGCGATTGTAGGAGGAAGTATTATCTATTTGGGTGTTGCGATAGGATTTGCAGCGGCTACTATTAATCCTTTTACTATTGGAATTGCTCAACAAGTTGCAGGTGTTCCTTTGTTCAGTGGAATTGGATATCGAATTTTTTGTTTTGTTGTGTTTATGAGTATTGCTATTATTTACGTATGGCGATACGCCCACAAAATCCAAAAAAATCCTGAAAAATCATTACTATATGGAATTAAAACGGAAATGCCTGAAGTAGCTAGTAAAGATGAATTAGTTAATATTAAATTCACAACAACACATAAAATTTCTTGTTTGTTATTTGTGTTCACAATTGTAATGCTTTTAGTAGGAACAATTAAAATGAGATGGTATATTGATGAAATCGCAACTTTATTTATTATTATGGCCTTAGTGATGGGTGCAATTTCTCATTTTAGTCCAAGTCAGATAGCAGAATATTTTATTGAAGCAAGTAAAGAAATGATGTATGGTGCTTTATTAGTAGGAATTAGTTACAGCATTCCTGTTATTATGGAAAATGCCAAAATTATTGATACGATTGTATGGGCAATCGCTTCTGTTCTTCAAAACTTTTCTGGAATGGCAAGTGCAATTGGTATGTTGTTTGCACAAAACATTATTAATTTCTTTATACCAAGTGGGGGTGGACAAGCACTTGTTACAGTTCCTATTTTAGCTCCAGTTGGAGACATGGTAGGTGTTTCAAAACAAATTACGGTGTTAGCTTATCAATTTGGAGATGGATTCTCTAATATTTTCTGGCCAACAAGTGTTTTTATGATGTGTGGTATTATGAGACTTCCAATTGACAAGTGGTATAAGTTTGTAACTCCATTATTCGGATTATTGTTTATTGCTGAAATTGTACTATTATGTGGTTCTTTTATGATTGGGTACTAGGTGAATATAATGAATATTTATGATATTGAAGAAACCTTAAAAAAAGAAATCGAAAATATTTCGGAATATATTTTTAATCATCCTGAATTAGGAAACGAAGAATTTCAATCGAGTCAGTATTTAGTGGATGTTTTGAAATCGCATGGATTTGATGTTGAATATCCATATTGTGATATACTTACTTCATTTCGAGCAGAATTTAAAAAAGGAGAAGGAAGAAAGGTTGCCTTTTTAGCTGAATACGACGCACTTCCAGGATATGGACCAAATAAAGATGAAGTAGCTCATGCATGTGGACACAATTGGATTGCAGCTAGTTGTTTAGGAGCCGCTATTACTTTATCTAAGCTTGAAAATATTTCGGGTACTATTGTAGTGATTGGAACACCTGCTGAAGAAACAACAGGTGGCAAATGTGAATTGGTAATGAAACATGCTTTTGATGATATTGATGCTGCTATACAAATGCATTTAGGTGCAGAAAACAATATCAATGTAGTCACTTTAGCTATGGATTCTATTGAATTTACGTTTAAAGGAAAAGCTAGTCATGCAGCGGCTTATCCGGAACTAGGAGTGAATGCTTTAGATGCTGTTCAATTAACGTTTGCTGGAATTAATGCATTAAGACAACATATGAAAGCCGATGCAAGAGTAGCTGGAATTATCACCGATGGGGGAATGGCATGTAACATTGTACCGGATCATGCTAGTTGTCAATTTTATATTCGTGCAGCTCAAAGAGAATATGTTCAAATATTAACAGAAAAAATTATCAACTGTGCTAAAGGCGCTTGTTTAATGACAGGTTGTGAAATGGATTATCGCTTTTTTGAAAACAGTTTTGATGATTTAGTATACAACGAAGAACTTCGTACTGATTTGAAAAAATCGTTAAATGAATTAGGAATTTGTTCTTTCGTTGAAGATGATTCACAAGCTAGTGGAAGCAGTGATATTGGAAATGTTTCTCATGTTTGTCCTACTGTTTATTGTGAACTAGATACACAGGCAAACCCAAAAGTATATGCTCATAATGAAGATTTCTTAGAATATGTTCATGGAACAAATGCTGAAGAAACACTACACATTGCTTGTAAAGCAATGGCAACCACGGCTTTACATGTATTAGAGGGAATGAAATTATAAAGAATACCGTCAACCATGTAGTTGACGGTATTTTTTTGGAGTAACACCATATTTTTCTTTAAAACGCTTAAAGAAATAACTATGACTTTCATAGCCTACAGCTAAAATGATTTCATCAATGGCTAGATTACTGTTTAATAATAATTCTTCAGCTTGATAGAACCGACGAGATTGTAGAAGTTCTTTGAAAGTTCGTCCTGTTTTAGTTTTGATCAGTTTGCTTAAGTTATAATCATTTTGATGAAGCAGAGAAGATATTTCATGTAAATTCGCATTTTTATATGAAATATTAATATATTCTAATGTGTTTTCAATAAGTAAATCTTCGAAGTTTTGAGAACTTCCTTCTTTTATGCACTCAATATTACGAATTAAATATAAAAAGATAAGACTGAGTGTAATTTGGTTTTCTTTTGTATTTCCTTGTTGATCAAAAAATGATTGAACTAAGTTTTCAATTAGATTTTGAATTTGGGAAATATTCAAAGTATTGAAAATTAAATATGAATTTTCCTTGTTGCGAAGTAAGTCAATAAGAAATAGGGCAATGAAGTTATCGTATCCAATCATTTCATAAACAATATTAAAAAAAGGAGGATGAATGACGATGCTTACCGCAATATCATCTTTGGTGCATTTTGTAATGGCATGAGATGAATTATGACTTAAAAGTAGTAAATCTCCTTTTTTTAAAACAATTTCTTTATTTTCAATTTTATGTGTAATTATCCCTTGTACAACATACATTAATTCTATGCCATCGTTTGTATGAAAAGGATAATCGATAAAACGAGGTAATATTTTTATATTAATGCTGTTGTCATTAAACAATACCTCATTTTCATCTATTTCAGAGTTAACAATATTTGTTTTACGATTTTGAAGAATAAATTGTTCTTCGTTTGATATTTGTTCTAATTTAGATAATAAGTTTTTATTCATATAAATGTTTAATCAAAAATAAAAAGTGATTATCACAATCACTCTTCATCAATTGGTTCTTCTATTTGAACGGGATTTTCTTTTTCGCGAATGAAGTCTTCATAAGTTGTGACACAACCATTATCTTGAGGATCTTCATGGCCATCAATTTCGGTGATTAAATTAGACAAAATATCTGTTTGTGTTAATTTTTCGCCCACCTTATTCATTTTAAATAAAGTAACAGGTCTATCGATGATCATTAACATTGTTTCTAGTGTTGCGAATTGGGCAACGTGTGTTTTTTTGGTAAAGTATTCCAATTCTTCTAAGATTTGAATACAAAAGTTTTTAACTTGTTCTAATTCAACATTGTCTTTAAAGATGACAAATACCTCTTGATCATTAGAAACAGTAGTAGGACATGACATTGTGAATTGATGACAAATGGCTTTCATCGCTTCTTTACGAATTTGGTCCATGTATTCGCAATAATAAGGTTCTTGTTCTAATTCTTTTGTGTTTTCAATTTTAAAATAAACAGTTGGATAAATACCACAGTGTTTATAAAAACGAGAATTAATTTCTTTTACGTATAAAACTGGGTATAAAGTATTTTTTGACATAATTAAAGTCTCCTTGAGAAATCATTATAATACAAAATATTTTTTTTTAATAATAAAACGCATAAAAAAAAGCTCTGGCGAGCTTAATTTTAAAAAATGGTGCCCCAGGCCGGACTCGAACCGGCATGGTATCGCTACCGGTGGATTTTGAGTCCACTGCGTCTACCAATTTCACCACCAGGGCATTGCTTGATTATTATATACAATATTTATATACTTTTCAAGAAAAACTTAAAATAATTTGTTGAATGAAGTATAATACATTAGAAAATTAATACACCAATGTTGATAAAAAACACCAATCGAA
>NZ_JBJEEX010000040.1:0-12365 GCF_051873495.1 Floccifex sp. | reverse complement strand
TAAAAAGTGAACCTCCTAAATTCGATGTCCAAATTTAGGGGTTCACTTCATGATTTTAGACGAGCTTTTTTATTTATCGTACAAATAAGAAAATCGTATATAAAATGTAGATGCCTACCATTGATAAACCAATCATTTTATTAAGTTTATAATACTTGGCAATAAACCAGTAAAGAACACTGATTCCAATTAAAACCACAACATCAATCACCGCATTATTTACTATGATTGGATTCACAAAACTAGATACACCTAAAATACATAAAATATTAAAGATATTGGATCCAATCACATTTCCTAACGCAATTTCATGTTCACCTTTTTTTGTAGCCACAACACTTGTAACGAGTTCAGGTAGACTTGTTCCAATAGCTACAATCGTTAATCCAATAAAGGATTCAGATAAACCAAGTAAAGAAGCCAAGCTTTTTGCGCCATTAACAGTAAGCTGAGATCCAATTAAAATACAAGCCATACCAATGATTAAAAAGACAATATAATGTGAATACGACTTTGTTTGGGTTTCAATTTGATTGGAAGTACTTGTTTTAAATTGAAGAATTAATGAAATAATAAAACAAATCATTAAAATAAAGCCATCGAATCTTGAAATAACACCATCCCATAAAAGAACAGCTAAAATACAAGCCGCACCAATAGAAATAGGCCAATCTCTTTTTAAAATAGCTTTGTCACAGATTAGGGGATGAAAAATTGCACTGGCCCCAGCTACAACTAATAAATTAAAGATATTGGAACCGACTACATTTCCCAAAGCAATTTCATTGCTTCCTTCTATGCTTGCGCTTAAAGAAACTGCGAATTCAGGTAAACTCGTTCCAAAGGCAACGATTGTTAATCCGATAATCAGAGGGGAAACATGGAGCTTACTTGCTAATCCCGAAGCATTTTCCACAAATTCATCGGCTCCCTTTGTCAACAATACAAAGCCAAGTCCAATACATACAATAGAAATTAATGTGTTCATTTGAATCTCCTTTCTCAGGACAAAAGAAAAGACTTCTATTGCCCTGCAATAAAAGTCTCGCTACTTTTGAAATGAACCGGATCCTAAGATCGTACTGACGACGCATTTCACGAAATTTCGTGAGCTACTCCCTTTTGTATTTTCATTGTATATAAATTAAAACATAAATTCAATACCCAATTTAAAAGGTCCCAACTGTTATCAATCAACGTTGAGACCCTTTAAGAAATGAATTTGTTTTTCATGTTTTCTCCTTTCCAATGCACCTTATCTATATTAAATACCATCTAACGCTCACCTATCTATATCTGGTATTTTTAATATAGATAGAAAATTTATCTGTCCATCGGTCTGTCCTCTTTTCTTTTCACTTATAATATACAATAAAAAAAGTAATTTAAAACACAATTGGAAAAGTTGGTATCTATTATGGAAAAATTAAAACAAAGAGAAGAATTAACTTCTCTTTGACACATATTTATCAATTAAATAATCAATATAATAATCCGGATTAAAAGGCTCATGACACACTTCTTCTACAATTTCTTCCATTGATTTACTAGCTCCATAATGATGAACATTCATTTTTAACCAATCTTTGATGACTTCAATGTGTCCATTTTCTAAAGCTTCATCTACATTTATTTCTTTGCTCATGGCATGATACAGTTGAGCAGCATATGCAGAACCTAAAGCATAGCTAGGAAAATATCCAAAGTCTCCACTTGACCAATGAATATCTTGAAGAATTCCTTGGGAATCGTTTTCTGGGCGAATCCCTAGATATTGTTCGTATTTATCATTCCATAATTCATTTAAATGATCATAATCAACTGTTCCATTCAATAATTCTTTTTCAATTTCATAGCGAATTAGAATATGAATGGGATACGTTAATTCATCGGCTTCGGTACGAATGAAAGAACACTCACTTGTACAAATCGCATCCATAAACTCATCAAAAGAAACATCTTTAAACTCATCAAAGACTTCAATAAATTTAGGATAAAGAGCTTTCCAAAAAGAAGTTGACCTTCCAATATGATTTTCCATTAAACGAGACTGTGATTCATGGGCAGCACAATAAGGCTCATAAAACATAGTATCCATAAATTCATCATCAATTTGTAGTCCATATAGCGCATGACCGTATTCATGAATCGTTGAGAAAATAGCACTCATCACATTGTCTTCATAGAAATGGGTAGTAATACGAGTATCGTGATTACTAAACGAAGAAGTAAATGGATGTTCAGTAGTATCCATGCGAATTTCACTGAAATCAATTTTAAGAAAATCACATAAAATATTCATAAATTGTTGTTGACGAGTAATGTCAATGTTCTTATCAAATAAATGAGTTCCTTTAGCTTGTTTAGGAATAATAGGAAGTAACTTGGTTTTAATACGATCAAAAAATAAATCATATTTTTCTTGATTCATACCTGGTTCATATTCATCTAAACATAAATCATATAAATTTGATCCATTATAACGCTTTGAATACGACAATACTTCTTTTTTCTTTTCAATGACTTGTTTTAAATAAGGCTTAAATAAATCATAATTATTTTCACTTTTTGCCTTATGCCAAATCATCATACTATCATTTATTAAATCAACATATTCACTATAAGTTGAAGAAGGAAGGGATTGTTGATCTAAAAGTTTTTTTAGTCTTAAGGAAACTTCTTTTTTTTCTAAACCAGATAAAGAAGAAACATATGATTCTAATTTTGTGATTATTTCTTTATTGTTTTCATATTCAAATTGATTTTTAGATAAAATACCTAATATTTTATTTGAATAAGGAATTCCTTTTTCAGGGGCAATTGTATATTGTTCATAGGAAATTGTTTCCAGTGCTAATTTAAAGGCTGCTAATTGATTTAAATATTCTTGATAAAATGATGCGAATTTCATAAATATCTCCTTTTCTTTCTATTTTAACATAAACAATGACAAATAAATTAGTTTAATAAAAACAGGAGGACACCATGAAAAAATATTATTTAGGAATGAAAAAAGATTATAAAAACTTATCGTTTTCAACAATTGGATTAGTTGAACAATATTATAATTCACTGAGTCAAAATGAATTAAAGACACCTTGGTTTACTATAGAAGATGCTTTAAAATGGGCAAAAGACGATGGTAATTTAGATGTGTATCTTCAACAAGCCCTTCAAGAACAAGTTCTTATTGAATTAAGTGAACAAGATGCGAAACGACTACAAAAAGATCCATTTCACAATTGTTGGTTATATGAAAAATCACAAAGAGATTAAGTTCTCTTTGTGATTTTGGCTTTACATTTTGGACAAGTCACTTCGATGGTTCCTTTTCCTTTAGGAACACGAATGATTTGTTGGCACTGTTTACAACGGAATACTTTATGTGTTTTACGGTATTTCCATTTTAATTGATAGGGCTTAATAAATCTTTGATATTTATCATTTTCTATGCGTCTAGCTACGATGTTTTTTGAAAACATACGATAGTTCACATAAATTAAAATTACTAAAATAAATAATGATAAAATCGGATTTTTAATAAACAATTGCACAACACATAAGAATAAAGCTAAATATGTAAGGGCATTATTTAAAGAATCGGCACCATATCGACCGGCCATAAATTGATACAACTTGTTTTTTAATTTATTCATTTTCGTTCTCCATTAGATTATTCATTTTATTCTTGTGGAGCTGCAATTTCAACTGGTTTGTTTAAAATATACATGAATTGATCACCTGTAATGGTTTCTTTTTCATATAAATACTTCGCAAGTTCATGTAGCTTCATTTTATTGTCTTCCAAAATACGATACGCATCATCGTGTGCTTGTTTCACTAAGGCAATGACTTCTTCATCGATCTTTGTTGCCGTTTCTGTTGAACAAGCTAAGGAAGTATCGCCACCTAAGTATTGGTTATTTACGGTTTCTAAAGCGACCATACCAAATTGATCCGACATACCCAAACGAGTGATGGCCATACGAGCAAGTTTAGTGGCTTGTTCAATATCATTGCTGGCACCAGAAGTGACAGAACCAAAAATTAATTCTTCTGCACATCGTCCAGCTGTATAAACCATAATACGTTGGTAGATTTCATCTTTTGATAAAAGATTTTGTTGGTCTTCCTCTACTTGCATCGTGTACCCTAAAGCACCTTTTGTACGAGGAATAATCGTAATTTTATGAACTGGAGCGGTATCTTTACATTTGGCAGCAACTAAGGCATGACCAATTTCGTGGTAAGAAACAATTAGACGTTCATGAGTTGAAATAACAGCACCTTTCTTTTGTTCTCCGGCAATGACAATTTCAATGGCTTCTTCTAAGTCTTTTTGTAGAACTTTTTTACGACCATCACGAACCGCTAATAAAGCGGATTCATTCACGATGTTGGCTAGTTCAGCTCCACTTGCTCCAGCACTAGCACGAGCAATCACATTAAAGTCGATGTCATCCGACATTTTCACTTTCTTGGCATGTAGTTTTAAAATGGATTCACGACCTCTTAAATCAGGTAATTCAACTGGAATACGACGATCAAATCGACCAGGACGAGTAAGAGCAGGGTCTAAGATTTCATCACGGTTCGTAGCGGCTAGAAGGACAACTCCTTTTGATCCATCAAATCCATCCATTTCAGCTAGTAATTGATTTAATGTTTGTTCACGTTCATCGTTTCCAGATAAACCAGAGCCATCTCGTTTTTTACCAATGGTATCAATTTCATCGATAAAGACAATGCAAGGTGCTTTTTCACGTGCTTGTTTGAATAAGTCACGAACCTTAGCAGCTCCACGTCCAACAAACATTTCCACGAATTCAGAACCCGAAATAGAGAAGAAAGGAACACCGGCTTCTCCAGCTACGGCTTTGGCTAATAATGTTTTACCAGTTCCAGGAGGTCCGACTAATAGAACACCTTTAGGAAGGTGAGCTCCAATTTCTTCGTATTTTTTAGGATTCTTTAAAAAATCCACAACTTCTTGTAGGTTTTCTTTGGCTTCAGCTTGTCCGGCTACATCATTAAAAGTAATACCGGTTTTAACGCCTTCATAGACTTTGGCATTGGATTTTGAAAGATTCCCAAAACCAAATCCATCGCCTTGATTAAAAGTCATTTGATCGTTTCCCATCTTATTTGAGATTCGTTTCATGTAGCTTCTCATTAAAGCCCATAATAGAACCATAGGAAGAATGAAAGAAACTAAGAAATAGATGAAAGGATTGGTTTCTTGTTGAATGGTTTGCGAGAATTCAGCTCCGCTTTCATCTAGTCGATTCACTAAATCAGGGTCATACATTTGACCGGTTTGATATGTTTTATCGTCGCCTTTTACAGTAAAGTAAATTTCATTGTCTTCAATTTGTACTTCCTCAATTTTTTTGTTATCGATGTAAGTCAAAAACTCGGAATATGATGTTTGTTCGATTTTGGCATCACTGATTAAAGGAATGACAAGGAAATCAACCAGTAACAGGACAATCATAAAGATTAAATACCATTGGGCGAATGATTTCTTTTTCTTATTTTGTTTATTATTCATATTGGCCTCCGTTAATATGATTCGTATTTTAAAGAAATGTTGGCACAAATACAAGTGGAGTGCTAATTTCACACAATTTCGCAAGATTTAGCACTCTTTTAGCACTCAAAAAAAGAAAGCATTACGCTTTCTTTCCATCGTTTTTATTAAATAATTTACGTCGTTGTGTGGATTGAATAAATAAACGCTTCATTTCTTGTTCGTCTTCATTGGCTAAGGCATCTCTAAAATGGGAAATGGCGGCAATGAATTGATCCGTTTCATCTAATAAAATGTCTTTATTTAAAAGAAATAATTCGGTCCACATGTTTTCGTTGATTTGGGCAATTCGTGTTAAATCTCTAAAACTATCTCCTGTATATTCGACTAAATGTGAATTGTCATGGGTATTCATTAACGAAACAGCAATGACATGGCATAACTGAGATAAAAAACCAATCATGTGATCGTGTTCTTCAATACTTAAAATAGATATGTGATTGAAGTGTAATGTATAAGCTAAGTCATGACAGAATTCAATGGCAGGTTGTGTATTGTATTTTGTTGGAGTAATAATGAAATTGGCTTTTTTAAACATTTCGGTATTCGCATATTCAATACCACTTGTTTCTCTTCCGGCCATGGGATGACAAGAAATAAATTCAACGTCCATGTCTTTTAATTCTTCTTGAACAACATCCACAATATTGGTTTTAACACCACTGACATCACTAATTAAAGCGCCTTTTTTAAATAAGTGTTTATATTCTTTAATCCAATTGACCATGGCCTTAGGATATAAACAGAAAATAACGACATCGGCTTTTGAAACAAATTCATTGACTTCAATTTGTCCTTCATCAATCATGTTGTGTTCTAAGGCATAGTCGATGGTTTCTTGACGACGAGCTAATCCATATACAGTATAACCTTCTTGTTTAAGACCCATGGCATAGCTTCCTCCAAGTAGTCCTAAACCAACAATTAAAAATTTAGTATCTTTTGAAATCATAGTATTTCACACTTTCCATTTATTTTTTGAATGTCTTCAAAGAAATGTGGATACGATTTTGAAATAGCCTGGGCATCCTCAATGATGCTTTCACTTTTGGCACACAATCCAAAAACCGTTAAAGCCATGACAATGCGATGGTCATTGTGCCCGAGTAATTCCACAATTTTATCTTTTTTATATTCAGGTTTTCCATTGATTGTAATGGTATCATATGTACTTTCCATGTCGACTCCCCATTTTTTAAGTTCTTGTTCCATGGCCTCAATGCGATCACTTTCTTTCATACGAAGTCTTTGGGCATTGATGATTTTAGTTTGTACGGGTTGGAAACTGGCAAAGGTACATAAAATGGGTCCTAAATCAGGACAGTTGGATAAATCAATCACAACATCGTTTCCGTTGTATTGCTTTAAGATATCAATGATGGCTTTATCACCTTGTAAAGATGTTTCGTCCATGTTTAAACATTCAATCGGTCCATTTAATTTATCCAAAGCGGCAAAGAAAGCCATTTGAGAATAGTCTCCTTCCACAACAATGTCACATGGTTTATATTGTTGGTTTCCTGGAATTTTATAGTGTAATTCATCGAGTTGAATAATTTCAATGTTGAATTTTTTCAACATGGAGATGGTTAATTCTACATATGATTTTGATTCGTATTTAGGAATAATTTCCACAATACTGTCTTGTGACAATAAAGGAAGACAAAAGAATAATCCCGAAATAAATTGACTGGAGATGTCTCCTCTAATTTTATAGTGTCCTGGTTTTAATGGTCCTTTAATTTGAATGGTATCTGCTTGTTTATAAGTACAATTTTGTTCGTTAAAAATATTTTCATAGACTTCCATAGGACG
This sequence comes from Floccifex sp., assembly GCF_051873495.1. Lineage (NCBI taxonomy): Bacteria > Bacillati > Bacillota > Erysipelotrichia > Erysipelotrichales > Erysipelotrichaceae > Floccifex > Floccifex sp. The sequence continues at coordinate 4,960 of NZ_JBJEEX010000040.1, read as the reverse complement.
AGATAATAAACGTCCTTGTCCAATAAATGTAATATTTCCATCAATTAAAGAAGCTAAAGGAATAAAAAAACGTAAAGTAGATCCGGATTCATTACAGTTTAGGGTTAAGTCTTCATGGATGGATAAATCTGTACCATATATAATACATGAATCCTCTTGTTTAGTGATTTTAGCTCTTAAGCTTTCCATACAATTAATAGTAGCTTCAATGTCTTTGGAATAAGAAATATTAGAAACAACACTTTTTCCCTTAGATAAAGAAGCGCATATAATGGCACGATGGGCCATTGATTTGGAACAAGGAATGGATACTTGTCCGTGTACATGACTAGGGGTTACTTTTACTCTCATTTTGTCCATCCTTCCTGTGCGTTTTGACTCATCCATAAATCCAATAAACCAAAGGCTACTATACTATCAACGACAACACGTGCGCGGTGAATAATACAAGGGTCGTGTCTTCCTTGAATGGTTAGTTCAACGTTTTCTTTGGTTTGATAGTCTACGGATTGTTGTGTTTTAAAAATTGATGGGGTTGGTTTAATGCATGTATTAATTAAAATAGGCATTCCATTGGTAATTCCTCCATTAATACCGGCGTTATTATTGGTTTTGGTTTCAATGTGGTCGGTGTACACAAAGGCATCGTTGGCTTGGGATCCTAAAAGATTCGCAAAACCAAATCCTAGTCCAAAGGATACGCCTTTCACAGCAGGAATTGAAAATAATAAATGCGATAATATACTTTCTACGGAATCAAAGAAAGGTTCTCCTATGCCAGCAGGAATTCCTACAATAGCAGTTTCTAAGATGCCTCCTACTGAGTCTTTATTGGCTGCGATTTGTTCAATGCATTGGTTCATTTCTTCTTTTTTAGTTTCATTTAATACCGCAAAATCCATCTTGTTTACCAATTGAATTTGTTCGTATAAATGATTCACATCAAAGGAATCATCTTCAATGGTATAGACTTGTTTCAAATGCGAACCAATGAATACGCCTTTACTTTCTAGTATTTGTCTACAAATGCTTCCAGCTGCTACAATACAAGCTGTCAAGCGACCTGAAAAGTGTCCTCCTCCTCGGTAGTCTTGATAGCCTTTGTATTTTTCATAAGCTGTATAATCGGCATGTCCTGGTCGTAAACGATATTGTGTTGACTTATAGTCGTTGGATCTTGTGTTTTTGTTTTGAATGATAAGTGCTAATGAAGTACCCGTTGTATATCCTTCAAAGTATCCCGAAACGATTTCAACTTTGTCTTCTTCATGTCTTTGAGTAGATATTTTTCCCTTGGCTTTTCTTTTGTCCATGTCTTGGGCAATGCGTTGTTCATCAATTTTAAATCCAGCGGGTAATCCGTCTAAGGTAATACCGATGCAGGGTCCATGGCTTTCGCCAAAAATGGTCATCGATATTTGATTGCCAAAACTATTTTTCATATGGACCTCTTTCTAATACTTTACGAATATCTTCATAGCTCATATCTTCAATGATATATTTTCCTGCTTCTTTTACTTTAATAATCGATACACTGGCTTTACTTCCTTTTTTATCGTGTGTGATGTATTCCATTAATGTATCAACATCATAATTAGGAACAGTCGGTAAATCTAATTTTTTATAGATGTTTAATATTCTTTGTTTCAAAGCGTTGTCTTCAATAAAGAACAACATTCCCATAGCTACGCATTCACCATGGTAATATGTATCTAATCCATAGGCTCCTTCAATGGCATGGCCAATGGTATGGCCAAAGTTTAGTATTTTACGAAGGTTGTTTTCTTTTTCGTCTTGTTCCACAACCATACGTTTTAAATCAATGGAACGAGTAATAATGGCTTCTAGGTTTAAAGTGTCGGCTTCAAATTCTTTGACTAAGTTTTCATCTAAGATTAATCCCATCTTTAAGGCTTCAACTAAACCGTTGTGTTGTTGACGAATTGGTAAAGTGGATAAAACTTCGGGATCAATTAATACGCCTTTGGGTTGATAGAAGGCTCCTACTATATTTTTATAAGATCCCATATCAATGGCTACTTTTCCTCCTACCGATGAATCAACTTGAGATAAAATAGTAGTAGGAATGTTGTAGAAATCGATTCCACGCATATAGCTAGCGGCTACAAATCCAGCTAAATCACCAGTGACACCTCCTCCAATGGCAATGATGGCATCTTTTCGTGTTAGATTGGCTTGGATGCATTGGTTTAATAGGTATTCAAATTGAGCCATGCACTTTGAGTTTTCTCCTTCAGGGAAAGAAATATCAATGGCATTAGGGCATTGACTTTGGATGATTTGAATCCATTTTGATGGAATGTTGTCATCGTGGATAATCGCAATTTTACGATTGACGTTTATAATAGAAGCAATGTTAGAAATGGCTCCTTTTTCAATTAAAATGGGATAGCTTTTTTCTTTTAAGTCTACATATAATTTCATGTTTCGTTACCTCGATATGGTCTTATTGTATCATCTTTTGAAAACACATGAAAATTTTTCTGAAAACTTTTGTGAAAATATGGTATGATATTCAAGTATAGGTGATATGTATGAATGAATTAGAACAGGCTAGAAAAGAAATAGAATGTATTGACGAAGAAATGGCGCGTTTGTATGAACAAAGAATGGATGCGGTTCGTCATGTGATTTCTTATAAAATGGAGAATAATCTTCCTATTTTTGATTCTAAAAGAGAAGGGACTCTAATTGAAAGAAATCGTAAGTTTATCCAGAATAAAGAATATGAACCTTATTATGTGGATTTCTTAAAAAATGTGATGGCTAACTCTAAAGACTTCCAAAGATCTCTTCAAGCTCATGATGTTGTAGCGTATTGTGGTATCAAAGGAGCCTTTGCCCATACCGTGTGTGAAAAACTATTTCCTTCAAATCCTTTAATGAGTTTGTCTTCTTTTGAAGATGTATTTGAAGCAGTAGTACAGAAAAAAGCACAGTATGGAGTCATTCCTTTTGAAAATACGAATTCCGGTGTTGTGGGAGAAGTATTGGATAATTTAAATTCATATCCTGTTTATATTCAAGAGACATATAATTTAAAGGTAGAACAATGTTTGTTGGGACTTCCTGGAGCTACTCTAAAAGATATTGAATGGGTGTATTCGAAAGACCAGGCTTTATCTCAGGCTAAGGCGTTTTTACAGGCATTAGATGTTCAAACTGTTGCCTATCCCAATACGGCCATGGCGGCTCAATTTGTTTCGAATCAGCAGGATATTCATATCGCTGCCATTGGAGCTAAAGAAAACGCGAGTTTATATGGTTTAAAGGTATTGGCTTCTCATATTGAAGAAAACAATCAAAATGCGACAAAATTTATGGTCATTGGTTTAGATAAACCAACGAAGGGAAATCGTTTTAGTATTAGTTTAGTGATTGAACATACTTCGGGTTCCTTGGCTCAAATCATTGATTTAATTGGTAAGCATAAATTGAATATGGAATGTATTCAGTCGCGTCCAATTAAGGGTCGTCCTTTTGAGTATTTCTTCTATATTGAAATCGATGGTAATTTAAATGATGACAATGTAAAGGATTGTTTAAATGAAATCGATAAAGTATGCGAAAGTTTAAAGATTTTAGGAAATTATAGATTGAAGGAGGATTAAAAAAATGAGTTTTGTGAAAAATGGTGTGAATACACAACCAATCGTGGATAACGTATTTTCTATTTCTCGTAAAGCCAAAGAAGCGGCTAAGAAATATGGTGATGATAAAGTTGTGAATGCGACTATTGGTTCTTTATATGGTGAAGATGGTAAATTAGTGGCTTTAGATACTGTATATGATTCATTAAAACATGTTGATAATCGTAATATGGCTGCCTATGCATCAAGTTTTACAGGTAATCCGGATTTCAAAGATGAATTATATGCTTGGGTATTAAATGGAAATAGTAAATTAGCTCATGAAGTTATCGCAACACCTGGAGGAACAGGAGCTGTTGATATGACGATTAGTAATTGTTTGTCAGAAGGAGAAACATTAGTAATGCCTTCTTTAGCTTGGGGTTCATATAACTTAATGGCACAAATGAATAATATTAATACAGTTAAATATGATTTATTTGAAGGACATCATTTTAACTTAAATTCATTTAAAGAAGCTTGTCAAACAGCTATGAAATCACAAGCTCGTTTAGTTGTGATTATCAATGATCCTTGTCATAACCCATCTGGTTATTCTTTATCAAAAGAAGAATGGAAAGAAGTTGTAGCGTTCTTAAATGAATGTTCTAAAACACATTCTGTTGTTTTATTAAACGACATTGCGTATATTGATTTTGCGTATGGTCAAGAACAAGCGAAAGAATACATGGCTACATTTGATGATATCAGTGATAATGTAGTAGTTGTGATTGCGTTCAGTATTTCTAAGTCAATGACTTCTTATGGATTAAGATGTGGGGCTGCCATTGTATTAGGACAAAGCGATGAAGTGATTTATGAAATCAAAAACGTATTTGAAAAGAATGCTCGTGCAACTTGGTCAAATATCAATAACGGGGCAATGCACATGTTTGTGGATGTCATGAAAAACCATAAAGAAGCTTATAATGAAGAACGTGTTAAATATGTAAAACTATTACAAGAACGTTCTGATATCTTCGTAAAAGAAGCTAAAGAAGTTGGATTAAAACATTATCCTTATAAAGAAGGTTTCTTCATTACTTTATCAATGGACAATGAAACAAGAGATAAATATCATGAAGCTTTAATGGATAACTTAATCTTCACAGTAAAAGTAAATAATGGAATTCGAGTTGGTATTTGTTCTTTAACAGTTGATAAGACAAAAGGTCTAGCAAAACGAATGAAAGATATCTTAGATACAGTGGCTTAATTGCCACTCTTTTTTTATGTCTAAAACACGGTATTAATGGGGTAACCAAAATCTTTTGGGGTTTATCCAAAAACTTTTAGGGTGAACTTTTGGG
>NZ_JBJEEX010000039.1:0-12554 GCF_051873495.1 Floccifex sp. | reverse complement strand
CAAAAGTTCACCCTAAAAGTTTTTGGATAAACCCCAAAAGATTTTGGTTACCCTAGGAATTAACGTACGACTTGAATAAATTGAGGAGCTCCACCATCAATATAAACAGAAGAAATAATAGTCTTAGGACCAGATGAAGTCATGTAATTTCCATGAACTGCCATCCCATTTCCGATATAAATCGCAATGTGATCCACTCCACGACCACCATTATAATAATAAACTAAGTTACCAGCTTGTGGAGTATCTGTATAGTAACCATATTGACCAACATATTGATCAGGCCATAATTGATAAGCATCTTGTACACCCGCACCCGCTAAAGCTTGTTGTACGACTTGTGTACACCATTGACCATCCGTAACACCGACTAATGATAATGCCGCATCCACAATACGACTATTTAAATCCGCATATGGATCTGTTACAGGTTCTTGAACTTCAGGTTCAGTTGGTGTAACAGGAATAGAAGGTGTTTCTGGTTCTGTTTGTTCTGGAACGCTTGGTGTTTCTGGAACAACTGGAGTTTCAGGTTCTGGAGTTGTTTCTGGTTCAACCGGAGTTTCAGGAACACTTGGTACTTCTGGTTCTGTTTGTTCTGGAACAACTGGAGTTTCAGGCTCTACTGGTGTTTCAGGTTCAACAGGAGTTTCTGGAACATCAGGTGTTTCTGGTTGTTCAACTTCAGCTGTATTTTGTTCTTCTTTCACAACATTTGAAACTTCAACAGGAGTTTCTTCTTTTACTTGTGCTGTGACAGTTTCTGTCATTTCTACATTTACAGTAGCGACTACAGCTTCTTTCGTTACTTGTTCATCAACCGTTCCATCTTCCTCAGAAAAATAGTAAGATTTTCCTTCGATTTCTTCCCAACCTTTAGCTACTGTCGCATCTTCTTTAACATATTTTTCTCCATGCCATCCTGGATTTGTTTCCATCGCATATACCGTTGCGACTACTGGGAAACAACTAGCCACACATAACACGGAAGCAACTTTCTTTCCATTATTTTCTATTAAACTCACAATAATCTTCCCCCTTTTCAGACTATCAGTTATCTATAATGTACCACATTAATAAAAATAATACAAATAATTTAATTTTTTTATCCCTTGTAAGTACAAAAGACAAAATTTCATTAATAGAAAAATCGCAAAAAGACAAAAAATAATATCAAATCCCCCACTCTTTTGCACAATAGCTCATCAGAAACCAAATTAAAAAATAAAAATTAACACCGCTTTTCAAACTCTAAAACAATACTATATAAATCATCTGGTAAATAATCCTTACATCTATCACTCAATTGTGGATCAATTCCATAATACGCTTGTGCAATACTACCAGCTATAGCACCAAGTGTATCACAATCTCCTCCTAGCGAAATCGTTGTACGCAATACATCCTCAAAACTATCTCCTTCTAGAAAACCTGTAATAGCTTCAGGAACAGATTCCATACAAGTTTCTACGTGACAATAACTAGGACGAATTTGTTCAATTGTTCGTGATAAATCATATTGATATTTTGACTCAATATATTCTTTAATTTCTTGTTTTGAATGATGTGTTCGTGCTAAATAAATCGCACTTGCGACCGCCTGGGCTCCCTTAATTCCTTCTGGATGATTATGCGTTACTTCAGCTGATAATTTTGCGGCATGTTCAACATCTTCTAAATTATCATACAACCAAGCTACACTACTAACCCGCATCGCACTACCATTGCCTAAGCTATTATAAGGTTGAGAATTTTCTTGTTTTAACCATCGATAAAATCGAACTCCATAACCCGCTAAAGGATATTTATTCCCATAATATTTCAAGCATTCAATAATATTTTTTCTAATTTGATCATCATCTGCCTGTTCATCAATTGATTTCATAAATGCCTTAGCTATAGCACATGTCATTACTGAATCATCTGTATAATTTGATTCTCTTGAAAACAATGGAAAATCCTTTGTCTTATTTCCTCGATCAAATTCATATGGAGACCCAATAATATCTCCTAAAATAGCACCTCTCATTATTTTCCCCTCTTTTCTATTCTTTCTTTCCAACTCTTATCTAGTTTTTTATTTTTTCTTACATTTCCAATCGCATCATTTAATACATCGTAATTTAAACTTGTCCCAACTGCATCGCTTCTATATCCTGTGGCAAAATCTGCATCAATACCAAAACGATTGGCTTCTTGAATCGCATCGATATTTGCTCCTAAAAACAGAAAATCCCAGCCCTTTTCTTTTTGTTTATCGATTAAACGATGAATCTTATTATATGAATACTCTTTACTCGCATTTTCCATTCCATCGGTTGTGATAATCACCAAAACTTTATCCGCTTTACTTGATTCAACATGATGAATAGAAAAACCAATGGCATCTAATAAAGCCGTACACCCTCTTACATAATATTCTTTTTCTGTAATAGGATTTATTTTTTCAATTAATTCCCGATCATGTAACAATTCAATCTCATTATCAAATAAAACCGTTGAAACAATGGCCTGACCATCTTCCTTTTTTTGTTTATCAATTAATGAATTAAACCCATTAATCGTTTCTTTTTCAAGTCCATGCATTGAACCCGAACGATCCAATACAAATACAATTTCTGTCAACATAATAAGTAACCTCCTTTGTTTAGCTATACTATATAGAAATCCAAACAAAGAATGGTCGCTTCAAAAGCGACAAATAAAGTTATGCTCCAATTAAAGGTAAATCAAATGAAAACAATACCTCATTCAATTCATATATATTATAATTATGATTCTCTATAAAATACTCAATCACAATGTCAAACTTAGAACTATGCGTCAAAGCATAACCAGCTTTTCCAATCAACTCTTTAGTCTGATCCAAGTTCAATTCCAAGCTCAGTGCAAAGGCAATACAGGTTACCTTACTTGGCTGATAATTTTTATTATTTTTTATCTTCGAAAACAAACGACGATCCACATTGGCTTTTTTATACACATCCGAATCCTTTAAATTTCTCTCATCAATGAATCGAATTAGACACTCTGAAAACGTTTCATCTAATTCTTCCATTAAATGATCTAAACTTCGTGCACTACCAGCGAATGGAAATAAATTCATTTCTCGTGAATAAATATTACGTGATTCATAAAAATGTTCATCCACATATTTATCATCCACATAACTCTTTACTGAATGAAATAACTTCTCAGAACACAAATAAGACTTTTTATCATAAACAACTAAATAAATCATACAATCGTGTTTCAATAAAAAATCACTAAAACATTCAATTGCACATTGCATCGCAATTTCTTTAGGAAAACCGCGATTTCCACTTGATAATAAAGGAAAGGCCACCGATTTACATTTATATTTTAATACAAGTTGTAACGCACTTTGATAACTCTTTTTTAATAAATCAATGTCTTGTGAATGATTGTTCCAATTCGGTGAAACAACATGAATGATATACTTCGCATTTAAATTATATCCTTTTGTGATTTTGGCTTGACCACAGACAATATCTCCAATCTTCTTTCTATCATTCCATAATTCTTTTCCAGCTTCTTCATATATATGACTATCAACTCCAGGACCAACAATAGGCTTAGAACTCGCTGTATTGACAATGACATCGACTTCCATTTTCGTAATATCATTTCTAACAATTTCAAATGGCATATGCTTCCTCCATTTGTATTTTACTCCCAATTGTGTTATCTTTCTATGTGAAAGGTCGTGAGAACATGAGAATGCATAGATAAACTAATTATTAAACAATAATAAAAAAGGAGAAGACTATGCTTACATGTTCAAACTTAAAAATATCACTACAAAATGGTCGGACTCTTGTACCGACTTTTAATTTTTCTTTATCCCATGGGGAAAAACTTGCGATTATTTCCGAAGAAGGAAATGGCAAATCAACTTTATTAAAAGTATTATGCGGAATCGATTGTGATTATGTCAAAGTAGAAGGAACCATTTATAATACTGAAACCATTTCTTATTTACCGCAGTCTATGCCTAGTATTTGGAATGATGCTACTCCTCTTGATTTTCTATTAAAAGAAAACATCGAAGATGAAATAGAAGACTATAATTTATGTATTGAAATTGATAATTTATGTAAAGAAATGAATGTTGATTCTCATTTTATTTATTCAAATCAATGTATTTCCACACTAAGTGGTGGTGAAAAAGTTAAACTACAATTAGTTAAAATGAAAATGAAACCCGCTTCTTTGTACTGCTTAGATGAACCCACAAATGACCTAGACATGAATACACTCATTTGGTTAGAACAATGGATTCGTTCCACCAAAGAAAGTATCATCTATATTTCCCATGATACAACTTTATTAAAAAATACATCAACGCGCATTCTTCATTTAGAACAACGTAACAAAAAGACAAAACCTGTCATCACTTTATTTTCAGGGAACTATAGTGACTACATCCAACAAAGAGAACAATCAAGAAAAAAAGATATTCAGCTTTCTTCAAATGAAAAGAAAGCTTATCTTAAACAAAAACAAAAATTAAATGATTTACACAATAAAGTTCAAAGTGACTTACGCTCTGTTTCAAGGCAAAGACCACATGAAGCTAAAGTACTAAAAAATAAAATGAAAACCATTAAATCGAGTCAAAGTCATTTAGAACAAAGTTCATACTTAAAATTAGATTCATATGAAGAAGAAATTAATATTTTCTTTGATCAATCACATTTACCAAAGACAAAAGAAATTATTGAATACACAAATAAATCCATTCAAATTGAAGATAAAACACTAATCAATCCGTTTTCCTTATCAATTTATGGACAAGATAAAATATGTATTACTGGAAATAATGGTTGCGGTAAATCACTATTAGTAAAAGATATGTATCAACAATTAAAGAATCGCAAAGACATCGTTTTGGGTTATATGCCACAAAATTATAGTGACTTCTTTTATAAAGATGATACTCCTATTTCTTTTCTACAACGATTTGATTTTGATATCACTTCTATTCAAAGTATACTTGGAAGTTTAAAAATTATTGAAAGTGAAATGAATCAAAACATTTTCAATTGTTCGCTTGGACAACAAGCCAAAATATACTTTGCGTATTTAATTCTTAAAAAAAGCAATGTTTTATTATTAGATGAACCCACTCGTAATATATCTCCTTTATCGATCCCTGTATGGATTCAAGCTTTAAATGATTTTGAAGGATGTATTATATGTGTTAGTCATGATCGTTACTTCATTAAAAAAGTATTTAATACTCAAATCATAATTGAAAACAATAACTTAAAAAGTCAATCGCTATGATTGACTTTCTTTAAATATTTGACTCATTATATAATTCGAAGGCTTTTCAATTTCAATCCATGCCATTGGTTCGTATTTATTCGTAATAATTCCTGTCACAAATACTTTTCCATTAATTGTATAACGACGATCTCCTAATACATAGGCTTTGGCATAGAAATACTGATTCTTTTGATTTAGTTTCATCATTAATACAATGTCTGTTCCTATTTTAGGTTCTTGTTCATTTATTAAATGCCATTGTTTGTTTTGAACCATTTCAATAAACAAAGCATTTAATTCATCTTCTGAAAAAGTTTGTTGTTCATTAAGCTGAACAATTTTTTTCATTCCTAAATCCATTTCACGATTAATGAAAGATTCAATGTCATTGGTAAAAGGAACAACTTGAATATTATTTTTTCGAAGCACAATTAATTTTTCTAGTTTACGATGAATAGATGTTTCCAATTCAATTAAATCAGGATAATAAATAGGAGGAAGTTCTTTTTTATCTAAAATCCATTTCCCCATTAGTAAAGGTCTTAATACCATTAAACAACTCTTCACACCAGCCGTTTCATAATTCATTATTTTCTTATAATTTGATCTAGCCATAGAAATATAGTGAAGAGCCAGTGATCGAAGTGAAAATCCTTTTTTTAATAATAATTGTCGAATCGCATTAAAAGATGCGTCTTCATAATAAATGACTGGACTATTTAACCATTCATATAGAGACGGATTATTTTTAGAAAGTAAGCGCAATACTTTTTTAATATCCCATCCCACAATATCATATTGTTCATCTCGAATTGTGATTTCCTCTTTTTGATTAAATATATTTAAATACGAATTCACAGGTAGTGCATAAATAAAGCGAACATCATAATCACTTTCTTGGTTGTAAAGTCCATATGCTCGTGAACCCGATTCACAAACATATAAAATACGAATTCCTTCAATTTTAGTTAGTTTATTCATTATTTCGGTAGTATTTCCGATATCTTTGATCTGCATATTGTTTTAAAGCCCCTTCTTCATTTTCTATCTGACCTAATAATACTTTTGTTTGTAGCTCTCTTAAAATTTTTCCAATATTTTTTGGCTCAACATCTTTTGAAACAAAGTAATCGCCCTTAATTTTAATGTTTTTTTTCTTAGCCAATTGAATAATTTCCTTTTCCTTTTTATCATAGTCTTCTAAACGATTTAAATAAATAGGATTTTGTGCAGAAATATCTGCTTTTCGTAATAAAAATAATTGTTCAATATCTAAGTCATATTTCAATATTCTTCTTGTCCACGCTTTAGTAGAAAAAGATAAATTAAATTCATGGTTTAAAATCAATGTATTGACTTTATTTGTCGTTTTATGATCTATTTTTAATCTTTTCGCAATTTTCATAAACATCTGACTTGAAATTTTATCGTGTCCATAAAAGTGATCTATTCCATTCTTAGTTGTCTTACACTTAACTTTTCCTATATCATGAAATAAAGCAGCGAGTCTTAGTTCCAATACAGGTGGTGTGTGTTTGGTTGTTTCAATGATGTGTTTAAATATATTATATATATGGTAAGGATTATTTTGTACTATTTCACAGTTTAATTCTGGTAAAAACACAAAAAATATGTCTTTGTATTCTTCTATTTTTCCTGGATTCAACAATAGTATTTTATAAAACTCTTCTCGAATTCTTTCTGTTTTAATTGTTTTTAGTAAATCTTTGTATTCTGTAATATCATCAACGATTTCAAAATCTAGTTCACATGAAAAACGAATGGCTCTTAATATACGACAAGGGTCTTGTGTAAAACATTCATTTGATATAGTTTTTATCTTTTTATTTTGAATGTCTTTTTGTCCTTGATAAGGATCAATGATATTTCCGTTTATATCCATAGCGATGGCATTCATTGTAAAATCACGATGCGATAAATCTTCTAGAATAGTGTTTCCTTTCATTGTCGATAATTCAATGTTTTGATCATTTAAAAAGATAATTTCACGGTTATCGTTTTTCATTATTTTTTTATCAGGAAATAATTGTTCTAAAGGAACATCGGTACATAAATCATAATCGGATATGGGTAAATTTAGAATTGTATTACGAATAGCTCCACCAACTAAATAGACATTCCCTTTTGTTGAGATATATTCCATTGTTTTGTATACATGTTCAGGTAATTTCATAAAATGATTATAAAAAAAAGAGCCAAGCTATTCAACCTGACTCATCTTATTATTCTTATTTAAAATATCTTTCTAATAAACCTTTTAATGCTTTTCCATGACGAGCTTCATCACGAGCCATTTCATGTACTGTATCATGAATAGCATCTAAGTTATTTTGTTTAGCCACTTTAGCTAATTCAACTTTACCAGCAGTTGCACCAAATTCGCAATCAACACGCCATGCTAAGTTTTTCTTAGTAGAATCTGTCATATTTGGTTCTAAATCAGATCCTAATAATTCTGCAAATTTAGATGCATGTTCTGCTTCTTCATAAGCTGCTTTTTCCCAGTATAATCCAATTTCAGGATATCCTTCACGATGAGCAATACGTGCCATGCATAAGTACATACCTACTTCTGAACATTCACCTTCAAAGTTTGCTTTTAATTGATCATAAATATATTTTTTATCTTCATCAGAGATATCTGGATTATTTTTTACTGTTTTTTCATATACACCGAATTCATGTTCAGCTGCTAATTTCATATCTCCTTTTACTTCTTCAAACATATTTGCTGGAACTTTACATACTGGACATTTGAAATCTTCTGGTAAGAATTCTCCTTCATATACATATCCACATACTTTACATACCCATTTTGACATATTTTTTGTCCTCCTTTATTTAACTGTCTTCATTATATATTTTTTAGAATTAGTTTTCATCTAAAATGCTCAAAAAATTTGTAAAAATTTTGTATGAGATTCTTTTCAATTTTTAGTGTTAAAATTCGAGCATTTCATATTACTTCACTATATATTTATAATTATCTCCTGATTGTTTAAACCAAGCTGGTACATACTCTCCAATGGCTTCATCTAGATAAGTTAACATGTATTCCATACCACTTTCTTCCAAGTTAAAGTGTCCCATATTCAATGCCACTCTATTTTTTTGAAGCATTCCACTATCACGAATATATTCCGCATATGTAAAGTCAATTAATTCCATTGTCAATAAACAATCGATATCGCTTTTATCTGTTTTTTCAATTGCTTCTTTGGCATCCCCAAAAACATGGAATAAAACAGCCGCTTTTTTAATTTTAGCATGCTCATTTCCCATTAATTTAATTCCATTTAAATTACATGTATCAATTAATTGTTTTGCCAAATCTTGAGGATCTACTTCTTGATTGAATTCATAAGCAGTTGAACAAACAAGTGAATCATCAAAAGAATTAATCGGATTATCAATTAAATGATCCCATCCCATTTTCTTAGCCAATCCCACAAAAATACCGTCTGTATAATCCCCATTATATGGAATTCCTGAGTGAATATAGTCATGATTTCGCCATACAACAATATTATTATCTTCCAATAGTTTTTTCTTTTCTAAATAAACTTCATTTTGACTTTCTTCCAACCAATCTCTATGATCACCGTGATTCCAAAATAAGGCTTCATGACAAATAATGAAATTAGCTCCTTTTTCAATGGTGTAACGAATCACATCCACATTGGCCCAACATGTTGTAACAATTCCTGTACATTCTTGGTCCGGATTTCCAAATAAAACTTGGTCTCTACTTGTTGTGTCATCAATAGTTCCATATCCTTTATGATATTTTTTGATGTTTTCAATCATCGTATTAATTTTCATTATTCATCCTCCTCATCTATTTCATTATTTAAAGTATTCACGTATACAATTTGATTTTTACACTCATTTACAATTTTTTCAATATCCAAACATAACTATTTCTTATATTGTGAAATTTATCTCAATTAGTGTCGGTAAAATATTTTTATGTTATGATATATGGACTTGAGAAGGAGGTATTATGCAGAAGAAGAAAAGTTATTATTCCCATATATTATATATTGCCATACCTATGATTATTCAAAATTTAATTACGAATTTTGTAAGTATGCTCGATAATATTATGGTTGGTCAAATTGGAACATGCCAAATGAGTGGTGTTTCAATCGTTAACCAGTTTATATTCGTATTCAACATCAGTATCTTTGGAGCTATTTCAGGAGCTGGTATCTTTGGATGTCAATTCTTTGGAAAACAAAACCATGAAGGACAGAAACATACATTCCGATTCCGATTATTGTTTGCTTCCTTAATTTGTATTCTTGGATTGTGTATTTTCATTTTCTTTGGAGACAATCTTATTCAGTTATTCTTGTCAAAAGATGATTCCCCTGAATTAATTGCACAAACCCTACACTATGGACAAGAATATTTATCTATTATTATTTATAGTTTGATTCCCTTTGCGATTGGACAAGTTTATTGCAGTGTTATTCGTGAATGCCAAGAAACTAAAATTCCAATGTATGCAGCTTTATCCGCTTTATTTTTTAACTTATTTTTAGATTATTCCTTAATCTTTGGGAAATTTGGATTCCCACAATTAGGAGTAGCTGGAGCGGCTGTAGCTACCGTTATTGCCAAAATTATTGAAGCATTCGTAATGATTATTTGGGCTCATACACATATTGAAAGAAATAAATATTTAGTAGGAGCTTATCGTCATTTATTCCATATTCCATCTGATTTATGTAAACAAATGATTTTAAAAAGTATCCCTTTACTAATGAATGAATTTTTATGGTCATTTGGAATGAGTGTGATTGCACAGTGTTATTCTGTTCGCGGACTAGAAGTTGTTGCTGCACGAAACATTGCCAGTACGTTAACAAACTTATTTGGTGTTGTCTATATTCAATTTGGATCAGCAGCTGGTATTTTAGTTGGAAATAAACTTGGAGCCGGATTATTTGATGAAGCCATTGATGATGCCAATCATTTAATGCCATTTGTTTGTTTCGTGACCGCAATTGTAGCTTTAATAATGGTTCCCGTAGGAATAGCTTTTCCTAAAATCTATCAAACCACTGCAACAATTAAAGCATTGGCTTCTTTCATCATCATTGTACAAGCCATTGCGATGCCATTCTGGTCCTATGCCAATTCTTCCTATTTCATTTTACGAAGTGGTGGAAAAATTGGAATTACCATTTTATTTGATAGTGGATTCACTTGGTTGATTGTTATCCCATTATCATTTATCTTAACTCGCTTTACAAACCTTTCCATTGAAATGATTGTGGTATTAATCACAATAGCGGATGGACTCAAAGCCATTACTGGTTATTTCTTAGTTAAAAGTAAAATGTGGGTTAACAACATTGTTAATTAATTCATATTGAAAAAACATCGTCTAAAGTTACTAGACGATGTTTTTTTATAATGAATCAATAGCTTCTTGTATTTGTTCCTTTGTTGCCAATCCCGATTGAAAAGCAGTGGCTCCTCCACAAGCTGTTCCTAATTTTAACGCATAATCATAGTCTTTCGTTTGTATAAACCCAGCAATAAATCCAGCTACCATTGAATCTCCAGCTCCTACCGAATTCACTACTTTACCTTTACAAATGCCTTGTTTATGAATTGTTCCTTTTTCATCTACTAAAATAGCTCCGTCTTTTGCCATGGATACTAAAACATTTTTAGCTCCCATTTCTTGTAGTTTTTTAGCACATTCAATAATTTGATTTTCATTTTCAAATTGAATACTAAAGATTTCTTGTAATTCTAAATTATTGGGTTTAATCAAAAATGGATGATAAGATAATGTTTTCATCAGTAAATCTTTTTCTGAATCAATGACAAAATTAACTCCTTCATTTAAATTTTCAATAACTCTTTGATATGCATCGGCTTTTAAACAAGAAGGAATATTTCCTGATAATATCAATAAATCTCCTTGTTTTAATTGTTTTACTTTATTCAATAAACAATCAAAGTCTTCTTGACAAATAATTGGACCCATCCCATTTATTTCCGTTTCTTCATCGGATTTCATTTTGACATTAATACGCGTCATTCCTTGTTTAACTTCAATAAAATCTGTGGCAATTCCAAGTTGTTCTAAACCATTTTCTAGTGCTTTTCCGGTAAAATCAGCAATAAATCCCAATGCCGTACTTTTAATATCAAGTTCATTCAAGATACAAGAAACATTGATTCCTTTTCCACCATATACTATTTTTTCACTTTTATTGCGATTAATTTGTCCTGTTTTAAAATGATCAACTTGAATCACATAATCTAAAGCAGGATTAAATGTTACAGTATAAATCATATGTATCACCTCACTCTTATTTAAATATATTTAATTTTTATTTTCAATAAATTGAGCGAAACACTCATTTTAATTGATTGTTTTATAGCTCAGTTGATTGAAATAAAATCACTTTAAAAAGAAATTAATTATTTGTTTTTCCTAATGTAAATGTAATAATGTTATAATCAATGTAAATAACGGAGGAAAAAAGAATAATGTTTTTTAAAGAAATGAATAACCCTGTATATAGAGTTGAAGATTCGACTTTATATATGAATTCAAACACAAAAACTGATTTTATTAATAGTGCAGTATCAAAGTCAAAAGTAAGTACAGCAGCTTATTTATTTCAAGAAGTAACTGGCGACTTTACAATTAAGGCAAAAGTTTCTCATGAGTTCTTAGGAGTATATGATGCATGTGGAATGATGGCTTATGAAGATAATGATTTGTGGGCTAAATGTGCTTTTGAACTTACTAATTTTGGAACACATACAATTGTTTCAGTTATCACAAATAAAACATCTGATGATGCAAATGGAGTAAATTTAGAAGGAAATGAAGTCTGGCTTCAATTGGCTCGCAAAGGAGATACTTTTGCTATTCATTATGGAATTGAAGAAAACAAATTATTTAAAGTAAGAGTTTTCTCTTTACCTATGAAACAAACTATTAAAGTAGGATTTGTTACGCAATCTCCAAATGCAGAAGGTAGTGAAATGAAGTTTGAACATTTTTCTTTGGTTAATAAAGCTCCAGAAAACATTCGTACGGGAATCTAAATAAATCTATAATTAAGAAACCATGGCAATATCGTAATGATATGCCATTTTTTAGTTTTACTGACTAAATTGAGTGAAACACTCATTTTAATGAATTATTTTAGGTATAATACATTAGAAAATTAATACACCAATGTTGATAAAAAACACCAATCGAA
>NZ_JBJEEX010000038.1:0-2449 GCF_051873495.1 Floccifex sp. | reverse complement strand
AATCATTTGATTATTAATTAAAATAAAGCTCAGCTTTTGCTGGGCTTTATTTTTTGCATAATTTATCTTTTCACATTAATCCAGCGACCATGAACTTCAATTTTGCCATCTTTTTCTAGTTCTTTTAACTTACGACTGAATGTCTCCGGCGTAATTCCTAAATAACTGGCTAAGTCCTTTTTCTTTAGTTCTCATTTTACTTCATTTTTGCCTTGCTCATTGGCAAGGTCATTCAAGTAAGCTAATATCCGTTCTTTGGCATCCAAGGTGTTTCTAAGCACCGAATTATGTTCAATTGCGACTAACTTTTTACCGAAATTATTTAAAAGCTTTAATGACAAATCTGGTGTTTTCTGCAAAAGTTTTTGAAAACCTGCGCGGTTAATTGAGCAAACCCAGGTGTCCTCCACAGCTTCAACAAAGTTTTCATTTTCGCTTTGTTTGAATAAATGTTGTTGTCCTTCAATGTCACCTTTTTGAAGTATACCTAGCACGACTTCCTTGCCATCTTTTGATAGGTTGTAGACTTTTGCCTTTCCCTGATCGATGACAATCATGCCATCTTTACCATCATCAGGTTATCTAATAATACTTCCTTTAGGAAATTTCTGTTGGTGTTCAGAGACGGCTACTAATTTTTTCTTTAAATCTACGGGTAAATCTGTAAAAAGGGTTGCTTTGCTTAAACAAGCGACAGGGGAATGCTTTGTCATAAAAATCATCTTTTCTAATTTTCTTGATTTAAATCAATTTTATCATAATAACTTCTTATTATAATTAATTGCGACAAGCCTTAAGACAACGAATTGTAACTCAAAGGTTGTATGATGATTTTGAAAACATCAGAGTATAGAAAGGATTCATCAAGATGAAAAAATATATTGCACACATTACCCCATTAAATGCAGATAAGATTGGCTGCGAAGCTCACGGCACAGCTGAATTTACTGAAGATGGCGATAAGCTTCATGTTAAAGTAGAAATGTTTGATACTCCTAAGAATATTGAACACTGGGAACACTTCCATGGCTTTCCTGATGGTAAGGAAGCCAATGTTCCAACCATGGCTCAAGACAAGAATCATGATGGCTTTATTGATTTGCCAGAAACTGAAGAAGTATCAGGTACAACTATGGTGCCATTAGACGATGCACCACAAGATATGAACATCCCTCACGATGGTTATCCTGTTGCAGACGAAAACGGTCATTACGAATACGAAATCGATATTCCATTGGAAAAATTACAAGCTAAGTTCAAGGATGCCTTTGGTACTGAAGATCTTCAATTAGATAAACGTGTAGTTTATGTACATGGTGTACCAAAAGACCTTGAATTACCTGACACCGTTGGTGGTTGTGTAATGAGCTACGATGCTCATACAACTTTGCCAATTGCTGCAGGTAAGATTGAAGAAGCTTAATAAATATAATCCTATTCATAAGTTACTGTAATTTCTGAATAGGATTTTTTCATGCATAAATTTGTATAAATTGAGCCGACCATCAAAGAAGTATAGAATTAGATGTATCTTAATGAAAGTATTAGAAAGTGTAGCAACATAGATATGAGTAAATACGATCAATTGTGGCAATATATTAAAGACAACAAAACTGGCGACTTTGAGCTTTCATTTGATGAAATCGAAAAAGCAGCAGGACTGCCAATCGACCATTCATTTTTGCATTATAAGAAAGAACTGCCTGACTATGGTTTTGAGGTAAAAAAGATTTCACTCAAGAACAAGACAGTTAAGTTTCATCAATTATAGAGGCAGGACATGGCATACGATTTTAAAAAGAAGAAAAGCAGTTTTATCGTCCAGGCAAAAAGCCTGAATTAATTGATGTTCCACAGATGCAATATATTGCTGTTCAAGGTCAAGGCGATCCAAATCAAGAGGGCGGAGAATACAAGCATGATCTTGTATAGTTTAGCCTATACAATTAAAATGAGTAAAAAGGGCTCACATCAGATTAAAGATTATTTTGACTTCGTGGTTCCACCGCTTGAAGGATTTTGGTGGCAAGATGGCGTTAAAGGCATTGATTATGCTCATAAAGAAAGATTCAATTTTATTTCCTGCGTTCGGATGCCTGAGTTTGTGACAGATGAAGTTTTGGCTTGGGCTAAAAAAGAAGCTGCAATTAAAAAAGGCTTGGATTTCTCACCAGTAAAATTACTTGTTTTGACAGAAGGAAAATGCGTACAAATTATGCATCATGGTAGTTATGATGATGAGCCTGCTACTATCGCTAAGATGCATCAATTCATTGCTAAAAATGATTTGGGATTAGACTTTTCAGATCAGCGTCGTCATCATGAAATATATTTATCAAATTCTCAACGTACAAAGTTAGAAAATTTAAAAATGATTATTCGCTTGCCAGTTAAAGAAAAGAAGATGAAAAATGACTAAAAAAGTTACGCCACGTTTGGTGATGGCGAT
>NZ_JBJEEX010000037.1:0-13087 GCF_051873495.1 Floccifex sp. | reverse complement strand
TAATTGAGTCAGCTATCCTTTTTTGTACAGGCTATTTAACTGTTACAGCCTCTTTAGTCTTTGATGATTTGAATATGTAAATCTTTTAATTGTTTATTATCTACAGGAGTTGGAGCCTTAGACATTGGACATTTAGCATTTGCGTTTTTAGGGAATGCGATAACATCACGAATGGAATCACTTTCTGTTAAAATCATGGCAATACGATCTAAACCAAATGCCAATCCTCCATGAGGAGGTGTACCATATTGGAAAGCATCAACAAAGAATCCAAATTTTGTACGAATATCTTCATCCGATAATCCTAATAATTCGAAAATCTTAGTTTGTAGCTCATTGTCATAAATACGTAATGAACCTCCACCCAATTCATATCCATTTAAGATGATATCATATGCATTTGAACGAACACTACCTAAGTCTGTATCTAATAAAGGAATGTCTTCCTCTTTTGGTTGTGTAAATGGATGGTGACAAGCAACCCATCTTTGTTCTTCTTCTGACCAATCAAACATTGGGAAGTCAACTACCCATAAATATGAAAATTCATCTTTATGTTTTAGACCTAATTCAGATGCAATACCGTTACGTAAAGCACCTAAGGCATTACAAGTCTTATTCCATTTATCACTTACAATAAATAAAACATCATTTTCTTTTAAATTCAATTGAGAATATAAATCATTAATTTCTTTTTCACTTAAGAATTTAGCAGCGCTACCTGTTAATGTACCATCTTTTGCTTTCAATGTAACTAGTCCTTTGGCACCGTTTTTCTTAGCCAATTCAGTCCATTTGTCAATTTCTTTACGAGTAATATGTGCAAAATCATTAACAACAATACCTTTAATTGAACCATTTGATTCAATACAATTTTTAAATACTTGGAATTGTGAATCTGTGAAAATTGGAGTTAATTCTTGTAATTCCATACCAAAACGATTATCTGGTTTATCAGAACCAAAACGATTCATAGCTTCTTTATAAGTTAATCGTAAGAATGGACGAGGAACATCAATTCCTTTAACATCTTTCATCAATTTCACTAACATTTCTTCTGTGAAATCAATAATTTCATCTTGTGATAAGAAACTTGTTTCAATGTCAACTTGAGTAAAGTCTGTTTGTCTATCCGCTCTTAAGTCTTCGTCTCTGAAACAACGAGCAAATTGATAATATCTTTCAAAACCAGAAATCATTAATAGTTGTTTATATAATTGAGGAGACTGTGGTAAAGCATAGAATGAACCAGGATGAACACGAGATGGAACTAGATAATCACGTGCTCCTTCAGGTGTACTTTTACCAAGCATTGGTGTTTCAATTTCAACAAAATCATGGTTATCCAAGTATTCTCGCATTGATTTTGTGATTTGATGTCTCATCAATAGCTTTTGTTGCATAACAGGACGTCTTAAATCTAAATAACGATATTGTAGACGTGTATCTTCAAGAGCATCTGTTTCATCGGCAATGATAATTGGAGTCGTTTTAGCTGTGTTAATAATTGAAAAATCATCAACTTTTACTTCAATTTCACCTGTTTTTAAATCTGGATTTGCGGCTTGACGTTTACAAACTGTTCCAGAAACACTTAATAAATATTCATTTTTTACTTCTTTTAAACGATCGGCAAATTGTTCACCGAAAACTAATTGACAAATTCCCCATCTGTCTCTTAGATCAATGAAAACCAATTGACCAAAATTTCTTTTTTTGGCAACCCAACCAATTAAATCAACATGTTCATTCACATTTTCAATGCGAAGTTCACCATTTTTATGTGTACGTTTCATATAATCCTCCCTATTCAAATTGTGTATCTAAATATTCAATAATATCGTCACGTGAAATCGTAACTTGTTCTTGTTTTTCAATATTTTTAATTGTTACTTGATTAGAATCCATTTCAGTTGAACCAATTAAAAGAGCAAATTTAGCTTTTGAACGACTAACAGCTTTAAATTGACCTTTAAATCCTCTTTGTAAGTAATCCATATCACTACGATAACCATTGGCACGAAGTTCTGTTAAGACTTCGAATGCATATGTTTGAGCTTGTTTGTCTAAACACATAACATAAGCATCTAATCCAGGTTTTTCATCTAAAGTAATTCCTTCAGCTTCTAAAGCAATTAGTAATCGTTCCATACCAAGAGCCCAACCAATTCCACTCATATTTTCTGGTCCTCCAAAGTATGAAATTAAATTATCATATCTTCCTCCAGCTAATACAGTCGATTGCGCTCCCATTTCTTTATTAACAGAAACAATTTCAAAAACAGTGTGAGAATAATAATCCAATCCTCTTACTAATTTATCATCAACTTCATATGGAATATCTAATGTTTCAAGTAAATTACAAACTGTATTAAAGTATTCTTTACTTTCTTCATTTAAATAATCTTTCATGCTTGGTGCATTTTTCATGTATTCTTTATCGTGGTCTACTTTACAGTCTAAAATACGCAATGGATTTTGTTCATATCGACGTTTACAATCTGAACATAAATCATCTAAATATGGTTCAAAATACGCTTTAAGAGCTGTACGATAATTATTACGAGATTCATCGTCTCCTAATGTATTTAAGCATACTTTAATGTCTTTCAATCCTAATGATTTAAGAATAGAAAATGCTAAAACAATTGTTTCTACATCCGTATATGGACTTTTATTTCCTAAACATTCAATTCCAAATTGATTAAAAATGCGCATTCTTCCTTTTTGAGGTCTTTCATGACGGAACATAGGACCCATATAGTACATTTTTACTGGTTGATCTGGATTTGCGTACATTTTATTTTCAACAAAAGAACGAACTGTCCCAGCTGTTCCTTCTGGTCTTAAAGTAAGTGATGTATTAGAGTTTTCGAGAGTAAATGTATACATTTCTTTATTTACCATATCACTTGAGTCATTCTCTCTTTTGAAAACATTTGTGTGTTCGAAAATAGGTGTACGAATTTCGTCATAATTATATAAATAACAAAATTGACGTAGTCTTTCTTCTAGTGCTTGCCATGCATATGATTTTTCTTGAAGAACATCAGCTGTTCCTCTTGGAATTTGATAAGCCATTTTTTTAATCCTTTCTAAATAAACAAAAAACGCCCTTATTATATAAGGACGTGATTAACGCGGTACCACCTTACTTCTCAAATTGAGCACTCAATGCCTTAACGCGGCTTACGATCGCTTTTTAGTGCGATTCCTTCAAAGTGTCCAAATAAAAGGTGTTCAATGATTTTCACCCGCCATCATCTCTCTGCAAAACAATCTTTTATTCTCTCTTTTTCAACGGATATTGATTATGCTTCGTCATCAATATTTTCAACGTTATGATATACATTTTGTACATCATCAACATCTTCTAATAAAGTAACTAAACGCTTAAATAAAGTTAAATCTTCTCCTGATAAAGTTACTGTTTCATTTGGAACCATTTTGTCTTCTAAAACTTCAAATTTAACATCAGGAATTAATTCTTCTACAGCAACTTTAGCATCATCTAATTGTGTTGGTTCAACTGTAATAGTCATATAACCATCTTCTACTTCAATGTCGCGAACATCGATATCCGCCATCATTAAAGCATCTAACATAGCTTCTTCATCTTCGTATTGAATTACAATTACACCTAAGTGTTCATAACCAAATGAAACAGATCCACCTACTCCTAATTTAGCATGTGCTTTATTAAAACATGCACGTAAATTAGCAATTGTGCGATTTGCGTTATCTGTTAAACAGTCAATGATAATTGTTGATCCACCACCAGAACCGAATCCTTCATAACGAGCAGAAGAAAAGTTTTCATCAGCACTTGATTTAGCTTTTTCAATTGCACGTTTAATTACATCAGCTGGTACGTTATTTGCTTTTGCACGTTCAATAGCTTTTTTCAAAGATTGGTTCATATCTGGATTTGGATCCCCACTCTTTGCAGCTACTAAAATTTCTTTTGAATATCGTGAATAAATTTTAGCTTTTGCGTTTGCAGTCTTTTGCATAGCAGCAGCTCTTACCTCGAAATGTCTACCCATAATTTCACCTTCCAAATTTCTTTTCTAGTATATAATATGTATTTTTATTTTTCAATCATTGAATAACGTTCAATAATTTTTTGTACTAACGGATTTCGAACTACATCTTGTGTACCAAGATGTACCATTTCGATTCCATCAATATCTTTTAATATATCACAAGCTTGAATTAACCCGGATTCATTTTTACGGATTAAATCAATTTGGGTAATATCTCCATTTATAATTAATTTCGCATTTTTACCCATTCGTGTTAAAAACATCTTCATTTGCGCTTGAGTCGTATTTTGAGCTTCATCTAAAATAACGATGGCGTCATTTAATGTTCTTCCTCGCATAAAAGCTAAAGGAGCTATTTCAATAATTTGTTTTTCTATATATCGTTCAACCGTTTCAGATCCTAACATATCATATAGAGCATCGTATAAGGGTCTTAAATAAGGATCCACTTTTTCTTTCATGTCTCCTGGTAAAAAACCAAGTGATTCCCCAGCTTCAACTGCTGGACGAGTTAATACAATCTTTTCAATTGATTTATTTTTTAATTGTGTAACAGCATAGCAAACAGATAAGTATGTTTTTCCTGTTCCTGCTGCTCCAGTTGCAAATACGATGTCATTGTTTTTTAAAGCGTAACATAACCTTGCCTGGCCTAACGTTTTAGGATAAATAAGGCGCCCGGATTTAGTTTTACCGATTGCATCCAATTGATTTATATTAAATAAATGTAATTTATGATTTAAAGCTAATTTTATAAAATATTTGATATCTTGTTCATTTAATTGTTTCTTTTTATCAAGCACATCAAAACAAATTTGAACTACATCTTGTATTTCTTTATTATGCTCACAATCTTCATAATAAAATACATTGTTTCTAATGTTACATTTGGAATGAAAATCATTTGACAATATTTCCAAGTTACAATCATTTAAACCACTGAACTCTTGGATTTGTTCAAACGAAAACTGTGATAAATCAATTGATAGAAAAGCCAATTACATATCCTCCTCAAGAAAAAAATCTGCTATTAAAGCAGATTTTATTTACCCCTACGTGCTTTACGTGCCGCTTCAGATTTTAATTTTCTGCGAACACCTGGTTTAACGTAATATTCTCTTTTACGGGCCTCAGCAAGGGTACCATTGCGAGAAACCTGACGTTTAAATCTTCTTAAAGCGTCATCTAATTGCTCATTTTCTTTCACAATTACTTTTGCCATGAAACAAACCTCCCTTCCCGAGTTAGCATACATATTTTATCAAATTTCAACAAAAAAGCAATAGTTTTTTATCTTAAATTTGAATTTTTCCAAATATTCATTGCTTGTGCTTGTTCGATTAACTCTTGGCGGAAATCCGGATGCGCAACAGAAATAATTGCTTCCGCTTTTTGCCATGTTGTTAATCCTTTTAAGTTAACACATCCATATTCTGTACATAGGTAATGGATATTGGCACGAGTATCAGTAACAATTGATCCATTAGCTAAAGTTGGAACAATACGACTTTCTAATTTTCCTGTCTTTTTATTCATAAATGTAGAACTTAAACAAATAATTGATTTACCACCATTACTTAGATAAGCACCTAAAACAAAGTCTAATTGACCACCAGCGCCTGAAATATGTTTAACACCAGCACTTTCAGAACTTACTTGCCCAAATAAGTCAACATTAACAGCATTATTAATTGAGATAAAGTTATCTAAAGCTGCAATAGAACGAATATCATTTGTATAACTTACAGGAGCGGACATACATTCAGGATTATTGTCTAAATAATCGTATAGTTTTTGTGTACCTGCACCGAATGCATATACTTGACGTCCTTTATCAATGTTCTTGTTTAATCCTGTGATTTTACCAGCTTTAGCAATATCAACAAAGGCATCAACATACATTTCAGTATGAACACCTAAATTTTTTAAATCACTTTGTGCAATTAGAGAACCTACTGCATTTGGCATCCCACCGATTCCTAATTGTAAACAAGCTCCATCTGGAATCAATTTAACGATTTGTTGAGCAACAGCAATATCAACATCTGTAGCAGGTCCACCAGCTCCTAATTCTCCAATTGGTGGATTTGTTCCTTCCACAATATAAGTAACATCATTAACATGAACACCTTCTTCAAAACCACCTAAACATCTTGGCATATTTTCATTGACTTCAACAATGATTACTTTTGCTTTTTCACATACTGCAGCCATATGGGAAGCATTTGGACCAAAGTTAAAATATCCATGTTTATCCATCGGACTTACTTGGAACACAGCTACATCTACTGGATCAGAACTTTCACGATAGTATCTTGGCAGTTCTGAATAACGAATGGGACTATAGAACGCAAATCCTTTACTAACTGCTTTTCGTTCAATACCTGACATATGCCAACTATTCCATGTCATATGTTGAACAGGATTATCGATTTTAAAGATTTCTGGTTCTTTTAATAAAATACCACCACGGAATTTTACATCTTCTAAATTGGGTAAAATTTTTGCAAGTTCTTTATCACATGCATCTGGTGTACCGCAACACCATCCATAATCTACCCAGTCTCCACTTTTGATGACAGAAACAGCTTTTGCAGCACTAACTAATTTCTGTTGATATATTTCTTGATAACTCATAGTATCCCTCCATTTGTTAAAATTTTATCAAATTGATTATAGCACTTAATAATTAAAAAAGAAAAGATTTATGACAATCTTTCTTCTATACATTCTCTAGCGGCGTTATTGTCACCAACCCAAGGAACACGTCCCTCTTCATGATACATGAAGACTTCATCGCCTTTTCCTAATAATAATATTACATCGCCTTTTTTCGCATATTGAATGGCTTGACGAATGGCTTCATAACGATCAGGAATAAAGATATTTGTTTTTGTAGTAATACCTTCTTTTATTTGTTTAGCAATATCTGCACTACTTTCATTGCGTGGATCATCTTCTGTTAAAATGATGTAATCACAATATTTTTCGGCAATTTCACCAAATACTTTACGTTTCGCAACATCACGTTTTCCTGCTGAGCCAAATACGGCAATTAAATTGTTATCTAAAGCAATTTCACGACCAAATTTCATCATTTTTTCCATACCGTCTGGAGTATGTGCAAAATCGACAATAACATGGAAATCTTGACCACAATCGATTTGTTCCATTCGACCTTCAATTTGAGGAAGATTATCACATGCATCAATAATTGTTTCAAGTGCCATACCAGTTTCGTGAAGAGCAGCAATAGCAGCAACTAAATTATATACATTATATAGAGCAACTAAATTTGTAACAACTTTATATTCTTTGGAATCGTGTACTAAAGTAAAGCGTGATTCATGAGATGATAGTTTCACATCTTTAACAAAATAATCCGCTTGATTCTTCATTCCATAACTTACTACCCGGGCTTTTGAAATATTTTTTAAATCTTCATATTTTTCATCATCAATATTTAAAATAGAAACACCGTCTTTCTTTACTCTTTCTTTAAATAGAAGAGCTTTTGCAGCAAAATAATTTTCAAATGTTCCATGAAAATCAAGATGATCATATGTAAAATTAGTGAATATAGCGACATCAAAATTAATTCCATCAACACGATGTTGTGCTAACCCGTGACTTGATACTTCTAGAGCACAAGCTTTCATTCCAGTACGAACCATATCTGCTAATTTTGATTGAAGAAATAAGGCATCTGGAGTTGTTAAATCAGGAGCTAAATTGACATTTCCATAACGAATCGCAATAGTACCAATATATCCACAAGGCTTAACAGGATTTAAAATTGCTTGAATTATGTTGGTAATGGTACTTTTTCCATTTGTTCCTGTAACTCCATACATAAGCATTTTATCTGAAGGACGTCCATAAAAAATTCTAGCACATGTATTTAAAGCATCTGTCACATTTTCTACTTGAATATAAATAACATGAGCGTCTGTTTTTTCTAATGGCTTAGAATGAACAATGCAAATTGCTCCTTTATCAATCGCCTGATCAATGAAATCATGCCCATCAAATGTCATTCCAGGTAAACAAAAATATATATTTCCTTTTTTTACTTTACGAGAATCAAAGCATAGTCCTGTAATATTTACCGTCGGTGCATTTTTGAATAATTTACTAAGTCTCATTTTTATCCTTCTTTCACAATATATGTTTCATTTTCAATAGCATCCCATTTAACATTAATTCGACCTTCTAAAGGTTGATTACTATATACATGGGCCATATGATATTGATCTGTGTAACCATAATAAACATTATCTTTGTGATTTTCAATTAAAATTGATATTTCATCAAATCGATTCATATCATTTAAACGAAGTTCTTTTGATAATGAAAGTAATACATTTACTCTTGATTTCTTTACATTTCCATCGATTTCGCCTGTCATTTTGCTTGCTTCTGTTCCATTTCGCTTAGAATAAGGGAAAACATGAAGGAATGAGAAACCAATTTCTTTTAAGTTTTGAACCGTAGTATTAAATTCCTCTTCACTTTCTTGAACAAAGCCTGTAATCACATCTGTTGAAATGGAAACATTTGGCAATTGTGTTCGAATATATTGAATACGTTCTTTAAATTCTTCAACAGTATATGGACGATTCATGCGAGCTAATGTTTCATTACAAGCCGCTTGAATTGGAATGTGTAAATGTGAACATATTCTTTTATTTTCTTTCATTAATTGAATTAATTCATCGCTAACTTCTGTTATTTCAATACTACTAATTCGATAATGGATTCTAGAATCTGTTTTTTCCAATAATTCTTTTAATAAACCAGCTAAATTCGTTGAACCGTCTTGATATCTACCTGTATGAATTCCCGTTAATACAATTTCATCGTGATCTCTTTTTGATAGTTCAATGGCCGTTTCAATAACACTTTCTTTGGATGGACAACGTTCATGTCCTCTGGCATATGGAATTGCACAGTATGAACAATATTGATTACATCCATCTTGAATTTTTAAAAAAGCTCTTTTTTTCGATTCAAATTCATGAATTGGCATAGATTCAAATTCGGAAAAGTCTTCAATGGAAACTACAGTATTCATCTTTTTTGATTTTATATAATCACTAACGATTTTAACTAACTCATTTTTATGGTTAGCCCCAATAACGATATCAACACCTAAATCATTTCTTTGTTTTTCATCTATGAATTGAACATAGCAACCAATCGCAACGACAATCGCATTAGGATTTTCTTTTTTTGCTTGATGAATTTTCTTTCTTGATTTACTAGCGGCTGTATTCGTTACAGTACAAGTATTAATAATATACAAATCACATGGTTCATCTTCGTTCGCTTTCGTAAAACCACTGGCTTCTAATTGTTCATTATAGAACTGCGATTCATAGGAATTTACTTTGCAACCTAATGTTAATATTTTATATTTCATTCTTTATCCTCTTCCAATGCTTTTTGATAATCTATAACAGCTAGACAATATAAACTAGCAGTTTCAGCTCTTAAAATTGTATTGCCTAAAGAAACAGATTGAAAATGGTCATCCATCAATAATTCAACTTCAGCTTCATCAAATCCACCTTCTGGTCCAATACAAATTGTTATACTCGATGGATTATCTTTTAAGTATTTTGATATATGCTTAGATTGTTTTTCTTTTTCATAGGCAACTAAATTGCATTCACTTTGAAATTGGTGTAAGTCTTCAACTTTTTGAATATTTGTGAGTTCAACTAAATCATTACGATTACATTGTTTACAAGCTGATAAAATAATTTGTGACCATCGTTCCATTTTCTTTTTTTCTTTTTGAGTATCAATGTGAACAACGCTATATCTAGATTCGAAAGGTACAATGCGCGTAACATTCAATTCACATGCTTTTTGAAGCATCCATTCAAATTTATCTTGTTTAATTAAACTAACACATAAAGTGATATCTTTTTTTTCGTTAGGAACCTCAATTTCTGAAAAAATATGAAGAAATGGACGTTCTAATGGATGGGCTAGAAAAACACGTTGATTGGCACTTACGACTCGTACAGTTTCTTTTTTTTGAATGCGTAAAACGTCGAAAAGATGATGTGCTTCTTTTTCATTTAAGTTAATTGTAGAATTGATATCACAATGCTCATCAATAAAAACTTGTTTCATTTTATTCTCCTTTTTGAGCCATTAGTTTTAACTGTTTAACTTCAAATGGTTTTAATTTACGATATTCACCTGGTTTCATGCCATCAACATTTATATCCGCAAAAGAATTACGATTCAAACGACGAACTTCATATCCCAATGCTTTCATCATGTTTTTTACTTGATGATTCTTACCTTCTCTGATTGTTAATTCAAATTGACATCGATCACGAGTTGGATCCACTTCAATCATTTTTACACGAGCTGGTTGATAAGATTCATATTTTGTTTTTAGTCCTTTACGAATTTTTTTGATATCTTCGTCTGTTAAAATTCCTTGTAAGTTTACTCGATATGTCTTAGGTAAATGATATTTTGGATGTGTCATCATATTACAAAATTCACCATCATTCGTTAATAATAGAACACCTGTTGTGTCATAGTCTAAACGACCTACACAGTAAATACGCGATTCTGTGTCAATATAACTAACTGCCGTTTTACGGTCTTTATCATCATCACTTGTGCAAACACACCCTCTAGGTTTATTTAATACATAGTATTCTTTTTCTTCATATGCCAATGTTTTTCCATTAATTTCAATAACATCGTTCCCAGATACTTTTGTTCCAAGTGTTGTGCAAGGTTCACCATTTACAATGACTTTTCCTTGTAAAATCAATTCTTCGGCTTTTCTTCGAGAACAAATTCCTGATTTAGCAATTACTTTTTGTAGTCTTTCCATTTATTTTATCTCCTCAAATAATTCTTCGTTTTCATATTCTTTCTTTGATAATTCTGGCAATTCTTTTAGTGTTTCAAGTTGGAATGTGTCCAAAAATGTGTCCGTAACACTATAAAGAAGAGGTTTACCCACAACATCTTTTCGATCTTTTGCTTCAATTAAGTTTCTCATCTGTAATTTTTTTAACATCATCTCACAATTAACCCCACGAATTTCTTCTATTTCAACGCGTGTAATTGGTTGCTTATAAGCGATAATTGCCAAAGTTTCTAGGGCAGCTGGTGATAGAGATGGACTCTTAACTTCTTCAAATAATTTTTGCGCATAAGGATATACAAATTCCTTGGTTACAAATTTATAACGATTCGCATATTCCGCTAATTCAAATCCTTTTGAGGAATCACTATATTCTTCTTTCAATTCATTCAATATTCTTTCTATTTCCGAATAATTCATTTGTTCTGTTAAACTAGCAATTTGTTCGATTGTCAATCCTTCTTCACCACTAATAAATACTAAACCTTCAACGATAGCTTTGGTATTCATGTATGCAATCCCCCTTTTATAATCCATATTGTTTCTTGTTCATCCACACTAAAAGAAGCAATTCCTTGATGTATTAAATCTAAAATTGATAAAAATGTGACAATAACCATATGAAGATTCGAACAATCTAGGCATAAATCATCAAAAGAAACTTTATCTGTCACATTTTTCAATTTATCAATCAATTGTTCAACTCTTTGTTCAACCGATAATTCCTTAATTGTCATTTTCGTTTCGTATGGTTTTAATATGGCCATACGAGATAGAACACGATTCATTGCTTTTAATAAATCATATGGTGATTGTTTTTGTAAATTATCACAAACCGGATTTTGTTGCCAGCTGCTGATAATAGATGCTTGTGGTCGTGTATATTTTTTTTGTCTTTGATCAAATTCTTCTTTCAATAAATCACTTGCTTCTTTATATTTTTGATATTCAATTAAACGAGATACCAATTGTTCTCTTTGAACATCTTCGTATTGACTTTCCACTTCTACATTTGTTCTTGGAAGTAATTTACGACTTTTATATTCAACTAAAGATGCAAGCTCTTCTAAATATTCACTTGCAATTTCTAAGTGAATGCTTTCCATTTGTTGTATATAATTTATGTATTGTGTTGCCAATGTATTCATATCCAGATCGAATAAATCCAATTTATTTTCTTTAATAAGATGGAGCATCAAATCTAATGGTCCTTCAAACTGGTCAATTGTTACTTTAAATTCCATAAACTCACCAATTGTATTATATCAAATAAAATAAATTTATGGTATAATTTGTTCCACGGGTGATGAAAATGAATAAAACATATATTTATATAATCATCGCAATTTTCCTAGCACTAGTTGTACAACCCAATATTTCTGTTAATTTAAAAGAATCGGTACGAATCCCTGAAAATGCGCAAAGCCCAGAGGCTATTATGACGAACGATACCGTTGATTTAGCTATTAGTGAGTCCAAATCAACCATTTGTATTGATGCTGCTTATGGCGGAAGTGATTTAGGATATAGTGAACAAGGAAAACTTGCGAGTAAGGATATTACTCTTCAGCTTTCGAAAATAATCGGAGAAACGCTAGAGCAATCTGGTTATAATGTTGTTTATACTAGAACAGATGATGACATAAATTTTTATAGTAATGATGAACAAAATGCGAATTATCGTATAAATATTGCTAAAGATCAAAAATCTGATTACTTACTTCACATTGATATAAATTCCAATGTTGATTCCCTAGTAAAAGGATATACGATATTTACACAACCAGATGATAAATTAATTAATTTATCCAATACAATTTCACAAAATTTTCAATCAATTAACTATTCTCAATTTCGAGGTTTAGATAGTGATCATTATGGTAATTTCCCTATTTTAAAGGATCAAGATATTCCGACGATTTCTATTGAATTTGGTTATATCACAAATCCATCTGATTATACCCAAATAACGAATGAAGATTATCAAAAGAAGATTGCATCTAGTATTGCTAAGGCTTTTTTACAAGAGGTAAATTAGCCTTTTTATTGTGAAAATGTAATAATAAGAGTATATTATTAACAAAAAAAGCTAACTATATAAAAATCAATAGAATTTATGAAAAAGTTTGAAAATATA